>JASLAV010000419.1 GCA_030146905.1 Lentzea sp.
CGGTTCGGCATCTTCAACCACGCCACGCAGGCACTCGGGGGCACGGTCGGGGTGAGGCGCTTCGAGCTCTCCACCCCGTGATGTGCCGCGGGTCTCGCGCAGCGCCAGCGCGGGACCCGCGGCGCGTCACGCCACCGGCGCTGTGCCGTGTCAAGCGAACCGTCCCGCGTCACGCCGTGGGTGCCGTGCCATGGTCGTGCCCTGGGACTCGCAGTGCGTCATGCGCGCTGGCTGCGCCAGGGTAGCCCCGGTAGGTCGTGCCGTACGGGAGCTGTCCTGCGTTGCGCCACAGGTGCCGCGTCACGCACGCCGGATGCCGTGCCCACGCCCATGCCCCGGTACCCGCGTCATGCCACATCACCCGAACTGCGCCACGAACGCTCCGACACGTCGTCGTCCCACCCAAGCCACCCGCGTCACGCCACCGGCGCCCGCCGTTCCCCCTCCAGCCGAGACAACAGCGCACGCCGGTCCACCTTCCCCCGCTCGGTCGCGGGCAACGCGTCGACCGCCAAGATGAGCGTCGGCACGCAGTAGTACGGCAGCCGCTGAGCCACCGCCCGCCGGGCCGAGTCCGGTGACGCGGTGGCGGGGCTGATGAACCCGGCCAGCCGCCCGTCGTGCACCAGGGTCGTGGCGCGGTCGCAGCCGGCCGCGCTCTCCAGCGCCGAGGTGACCGCGTTCAGGGCGACCCGGAACCCGCGCACCTCCACCAGGTCGTCGGCGCGCCCGTGGTGTTCCAGCCGGCCGTCGGCTGTCCACCTGACCAGGTCGCGCGTCCGGAACATGACCCGGTCACCGCCGAGGAACGAGTCGGGGTGGTACCGCTGCGCCGTGAGGTCGATCTGGCCCGCGTAACCCGCGGTCACGCATTCGCCGCCGACCCACATCTCGCCGATCGCGCCGATCGGGCACGGCTGCCGGTCGTCGTCGAGGACGTAGACGGTCGTGTTCGGCACGGGTCTTCCGATGGCGAGCGGGCCGGAGCCCGGTTCGTGCAGCTGCACCGTGTTGACGATGCCGAGCTCGGTCCTGCCGCAGGCGTTGAAGAAGGCCGCGCGGCGCGACCACGCGTCCGCCAGCGTTCTCGGGCAGCGTTCACCCGCGACCGCGACCGTGTGGGCGCGGCGGCACACGTCCGGGTCGATCGCCTCCAGGACGCTGGGCGTGGCGATCACGACGTCCGCGGTGCTCGCGGTCTGTTCGGCGTCGTCGCCGCGGAGCACCAGCGTGCCGCCGTTCACCAGCGGGCAGAGGATCTCCCACATCGCCGTGCCGGAGGCGATGTGGAGCAGCTGCGACACCCTCGTCCCCGGGGTGACGCGCAGCGACCCCGGCGCGGTGAGCAGGAGGTTGCACAGGTTGGCGTGGGAGATCAGCACCCCCGTCCCCGAGGTGAAGACGACGGCGGCGATCTCCGAGTCCGGGGTGATGGTGCGGCTGAACGCCCTGACGTCCGGCAGGGTGTCGACCGTGACGATCTGCGCGAGGTGGCTGGGCAACGCGTCCTCGCTCGTCGTGAGCACCACGTCGATGCACGCGGTGCGCACGACGTGCCGCAGCTCGTCCTCCGAGGCGGTGCGGGCGTCCTGCGGCACGTAGGCCGCTCCCGCCTTGAGCACCGCGAGGATGCCCACCACCATGGAGATCGACCGGCTGAGGAACAGTCCGACGCGATCGCCGGGGCGCACACCGCCGCGGACGAGGAGCTCGGCCAGCAGTGACGCCCTGGCGTCGAGCTCCGCGTACGTCAGCGACTCGCCGAGGTGCTCCACGGCTGTCACCTGCGGACGCCGTGCCGCGTGCGTCTCGAAAGCGTGGTGGACGTGGTCGAACGGCGGTGTCCTGATCGGCCCGGCACCGAACGCCTCGAACAGCGCGCGGTCGGCCGGGCTCAGGTCGCACAGTGCTGGTTCCTGGAACACGACACGAGAGTGCCCTCTCGGTGTTTCGTGCCCGTTCGATTCACCTGTCGATTCGACAGCCGTTGCGCAGCGGTGACTTTTCGAAACTCAGTCCGCAGTGGACAGTTGGAAGACCGTCTCCTGGTGGTAGACCTCTCCTGGGCGCAGCACCGTGCTGGGGAAGTCGGGGCGGTTGGGCGAGTCCGGGAAGTGCTGCGCCTCCAGGGCGAACCCCGCGTTGCGGCCGTAGGGACGGCCGCCGGTGCCGATCAGCTCGTCGGTCAGGAAGTTGCCGGAGTAGAACTGCACGCCCGGTTCCGTCGTCCACATCGTCAGCAGGCGCCCCGACACCGGGTCGCAGGCCTGCGCGGCGAACGGTCCCGCCTCGTCCAGCACCCAGTTGTGGTCGTAGCCGCCCGCGATGTCCAGCTGGGGGTGCGACCGGCCGATGCGCGCGCCGATCGAGATCGGCAGCCGGAAGTCGAACGGTGTCGCCTCGACCGGCACCGGGTCTCCCGCCGGGATCAGCGTGGGGTCGACCGCGCAGAACCGGCTCGCGTTGAGCATCAGCGACTGGCCGTGCACGTCGCCGCTGCCCTCGCCCGCGAGGTTCCAGTAGGTGTGGTTCGTGAGGTTGAGGACCGTCGGCGCGTCCGCCGTCGCGCGGTAGGTGATGCTCAGCCTGTTGTGGCGGTCGAGCCGGTACGTCACCTGCGTCGAGACGGTGGCGGGGAAGCCGCTGTCGCCGTCAGGGCTCACCAGTTCGAGCCGCACGCTCACGCTGTCCGTTTCGCGCAGTTCGGTCGCGGACCACACCTCCGTGTCGAACCCGGCCGGCCCGCCGTGCAGGCTGTTCGGGCCGTCGTTGACGGGCACCTGGTGCACCACGCCGTCGAGGGTGAACCTGCCTCGGGCGATCCGGTTGGCGTACCTGCCGACCAGCGCGCCGAAGAACACCCTGTTCGCGCCGGGCTGGCTGTTCTTGACGTAGTCGTCGAGGGAGGGGAACCCGAGCACCACGTTGGCGGGGACGCCGTCGCGGTCCGGCGCTTCCAGCGACTGGACCACGCCGCCGTAGTCCAGCACCCGCACGGTGATCCCACCAGGCCACGACAGGGTGAACCGGTGGACGTCGGTGTCACCGAGCCTGCCGAAGAGCTCCCGGCTGAGCCCGGGTTCCCGCTGCGACATCGAACTCCTTGAATCAGTTGACCGGGGCCCGGCAGCGCTGCCGCCGGATCCGTTGTGGTGCGACGCTTTCCAGGGGCGGCACGACCGGGACGACGACGTTGCCGTCCCCGTCGAACCTCATCCGGTCGATTGTGGTCCCACGGTGCGTGCCGTCTCCGCCCGGGATGGCGGAGCGGTGGTGGACGAGGTACCACGCTCCACCATGAACAGGCCCTCGCGGAAGTCCGTCAGCCGGGTGGTCTTGGCCGGGTCGTAGGAGATCATGTCATCGTTGAGCGGTACGACGTAAGCCTCGACGTTGCCCCAATGGAGGTACGGCTGGCCTGAACGGACGGCGAACACCGCGGTATCGCTCGCCTGGCCGCCACCGCCGGGGTTGCGGTTCGCCCAGCTCACATCGGGTCCGAGGTCGCGTAGACGCTGCAGCGCCTCGACCGTCCACACCCGACTCCCGCGTTTCGGCCTCACGGTGAACCGGCGCAGGTCGACGGGCTTGGTGCAGGCACCGGGAGCGTCGCCACCTCGGCGCCGGACAGCGCCCGGTTGTACAGGCGGACGTCCTTCATCCTGCCGAGGAACGGCTTGTCACCCGCGTAGACCGACCTGCCGAGGTAGTTGGCCGTGGTGATCCCTCCGCCGATGTCGGACGGCCTGGTGGTGACACCGGACGTGCGGGCCACCTCGACGCCGTCGAGGTAGAGCACCTCCGCACCACCGCCGACGGTCAGCGTCACGTTCTTCCAGGCACCGCGCGGCAACGCGCGTCCGGAGTCCACGCCCTGCTCGGTCGTCCAGTTCCCGGTCGCGATCGCGCCGCGGTAGGTGTCGCCGGTGCTGAACAGGTAGCCGTCGCCGGCGCCGTCCGGTGCGGTGTTGCCGAAGCCGTACAGGAAGTACGGCGTCTGCTGGGCGGGGTCCACCAGCACGTCCGCGGAGATCGTGGCGGCCTGGGCACCGGTGAGCATGTCGTCCGGCAGCTGGACGTGCCCGCCCCGCAGCGCCAGGGACCCGCCGGACCACGTCGCGTCGCCGGCGAGCACGCCGTCGTAGCCGTGCCCCGTGGCGTCGGCAGTGCAGCCGTTGAGCGGCCAGTGCGCCACCAGGCCCCTGGAGTCGGCGCGGACGGGCGCCGGGGGAGCGGTGAGCCGGTCCAGCTCGGCCTGCGTCACCGGCAGCACCGTGCCGTGGCGCGGGGAGGCGGGCAGGCGGGCGCCGGTGGACATGGTCCACTTCCCGGACGCGAGGTCCGTCGTCTCGAAGGGCACGTAGCCGCGGCCGCCGTACTCGTCGATGAAGAGGTACCACCGGTCCTCGGTGTTGGACTTGAAGCCCGTCGGGCCCTCGCCCGCCGAGAGCCCCGGACTCGTCGAGGTGGCCTTGCCGATGCACTCGGCGACGAAGTCGTAGGCGGGGTCCAGCAGGTCGGTGGACTTCTCCGCGGTGATGTACTTGCTGCACGGCGAGGACGACGAGTTGTTCCGTTCGTCCTTGGTGTACCGGTAGTAGGTGCCGTCGTGCTCGATGACCGTCGAGTCGATGACCGAGTAGCCGGGGTCGATCCACACCCGCGCCGGGCTGAACGTCACGAAGTCGCGCGTGGTCGCGTACATCATCCGGTTGTAGCTGGAGCCGGTGTGCCCGGGATCGTTCTCCGCGTAGAGCTTCGAGGCCCAGTAGACGACGTACGTGCCGCGCTCGGCGTCCCAGAAGGCCTCCGGCGCCCACGTGTTGCCCGC
>JASLAV010000475.1 GCA_030146905.1 Lentzea sp.
CGTGACCACCTTCGAGCGGGTGAAGAAGTGCACGCCGTGCGGCCCATAAGCGTGGGAGTCGCCGAACAGCGATTCCTTCCACCCGCCGAACGAGTAGTAGGCCACCGGCACGGGGATCGGCACGTTCACGCCGACCATGCCCACTTCGACCTCGTTCTGGAACCGCCGGGCGGCGCCGCCGTCGTTGGTGAAGATCGCCGTGCCGTTGCCGTAGCGGTTGGCGTTCACCAGCTCGACGGCTTCGTCGTAGGTGTCGCAGCGGACGACCGACAGCACCGGGCCGAAGATCTCGTCGGTGTAGATCGTCATGTCCGTGCCGACGTGGTCGAACAGCGTCGGCCCGAGCCAGAAACCGCTCGCCTCGCCGTCGATCGGGTGGTCGCGCCCGTCCACGACCAACGTCGCGCCCCCGGACACGCCGGTGTCCAAATAGGACGTCACCTTGTCGCGGTGTGCACCGGTGACGAGCGGCCCCATCTCGCACGACGCGCCGGAACCCACCTTCACGTCGGCGATCCGCGACTTGATCTTCGTTACCAGCTCGTCGCCGGCGGAGCCGACCGCGACGACCACGGAGATCGCCATGCAGCGCTCCCCCGCCGAGCCGAACCCGGCGGACACGGCCGCGTCCGCCGCCAGGTCCAGGTCGGCGTCGGGCAGCACGACCATGTGGTTCTTGGCGCCGCCCAGCGCCTGCACGCGCTTGCCGTGCGACGTGCCGGTCTCGTAGACGTACCGGGCGATCGGTGTGGAGCCGACGAACGAGATCGCCTTCACCACCGGGTGTTCCAGCAGGCGGTCGACGGCCACCTTGTCGCCGTGCACGACGTTCAGGACGCCGTCGGGCAGCCCTGCCTCCGCGAACAGCTCCGCGATGAAGTTCGACGCCGACGGGTCCTTCTCCGACGGCTTGAGCACGACCGCGTTGCCGCAGGCGATCGCGGTGGGCACGAACCACAGCGGCACCATCGCGGGGAAGTTGAACGGCGAGATCACGCCGACCACGCCGACCGGCTGCTGGATCGAGTAGACGTCCACCCGCGTCGAGGCGTTCTCGCTGAACCCGCCCTTGAGCAGCTGCGGGATCCCGCACGCGTACTCGACGGACTCCAGCGCCCGCTGGATCTCGCCACCCGCGTCGGACACGACCTTGCCGTGCTCCGCGGACACGATCTCCGCGAGGTCGCCCTTGCGCTCGTTCAGCAGCTCGCGGAACTTGAACATCACCGTCGTGCGCTGTGCCAGGGAAGCGTTGCGCCACGACGCGAACGCTTGCGCGGCCGCGTCGACCGCGGCGTCCACTTCGGACACCGACGCGAACGCGACCTGTGCCGCCACCTTGCCGGTCGTCGGGTCGTAGACGTCGCCGAGGCGTTCCGGCGCGGCGTCCCAGTGCCGGCCCGCGATCCAGTGCTTGATCCAGGTCATGCGCGCTCCACCGCCTGCGCGAGGATCCCCAGAGCCTCTTCCAGCTCGTCCTCGGTCAGCGTCATCGGCGGAGCCAGCCGGATCACGTTGCCGTACAGGCCCCCCTTGCCGACCAGCAGCCCGAGCGCCTTCGACTCGCTCAGCACCGCGGCCGCCGCACCGGGGTTCGGTTCGCCCTCCGGACCGACGAACTCGACGCCGACCATCAGGCCCTTGCCGCGCACGTCGCCGATCACCGGGTGCTTCTCCGCCAGTTCGCGCAGGCCCGCGAGCAGCCGCGAGCCGAGCTTCGCAGCGTTGGCCTGCAGGTCGTGCTCCAGCAGGTAGTCCAGGGTCGCGAGCGCGCCCGCGGTGGAGACCGGGTTGCCGCCGAACGTGGAGATCGAGTTGGCGTTGATCGTGTCCATCAGGTCGCCGCGCGCGACGACGCCGCCGATCGCGAGACCGTTGCCGAGGCCCTTGGCGAACGTCATCGCGTCCGGCACCACGTCGTGCGCCTGGATGCCCCAGAAGTGCTCGCCGGTGCGTCCCCAGCCGGTCTGCACCTCGTCGGAGACGAAGAGGATCCCGTACTCGTCCAGCACGTCCTTGAACGCGCGGAACAGGCCGTCCGGCGGGGACGTGAAGCCGCCGACGCCCTGGATCGGCTCGGCGATCATGCACGCGACGTCGCCGGAGGTCGTGGTCTCGATGATCTCGCGCAGGTCGTCGACGCACGCCCTGATGTAGTCCTTGTCGTCCAGCGACCTGAACGGCGAGCGGTAGCGGTAGCCGCCGTGCACCCAGCTGACCTTGATCGGCGAGAGCGCGGACGCGGACCAGCCGCGGTTGCCGGTGATCGCGATCGTGGCGAACGCGCGGCCGTGGTAGCTGTTGCGCAGGGCCAGGACCTGCTCGCTGCGGCGTGCCTGCGTGGCGAGCATCAGCGCGGTCTCGTTGGCCTCGGTGCCGGAGTTGGTGAAGAACACCTTGGCGTCGGGGATGCCGCTCAGTTCGGCGATCTTCTCGGCGAGCTCGACCTGCGACTTGATCAGGTACAGCGTCGAGCTGTGCAGCACGCCCGTGTCGAGCTGGGAGCGGATGGCGTCGCTGATCTCCGCGACGTCGTAGCCGATGGCGTTGGTCAGGATGCCCGCGAAGAAGTCCAGGTAGGTCGTGCCCTCGCGGTCGGTCACCCGGCGCCCGCTCGCGCTCGCGATCTCGATGGGCTCGTCGTAGTAGAGGGCCAGCCACTTCGGCATGACCGCGCGGTGTCGTGCCAGCAGCTCCTTGTGGGCCATCTCGTCCTCCAGGGGTCTGACGCCTGTGTCGGAGTCTGCTGGCGCGCCGTGCCCGCCGCCATGCACAACCTGTACCTGGATCGGCTGGTTGCCATTACGTTGTGTCCATGTACCCGACGGTCGCGGAAGTCGTCGCCCTGCCGGTGATCCGGCAGGGAAAGCCGCGTCTGGTTGCCGGGTCGGCGGGCCTGAGCCGCCGCGTCCGATGGGTGCACGTGGCGGAGATCGCAGACATCGCGCCGTTGCTGCGAGGCGGCGAGCTGGTGCTGACGACGGGCGTGATGCTGCCCGAGTCGGGCCTCGCCCGGTACGTCGAGGAACTGGCGGCCGTCGGCTGTGCGGGACTGGTCGTCGAGCTGGGCCGCCGGTGGCGCGACGACGTGCCCGCCGCCCTGGTCACCGCGGCGGAACGGCACGGGTTGCCGCTGGTCACGCTGACGGAGGAGACGAAGTACGTGGCCGTGACCGAGGCGGTCGTCGGGCTGATCGTGGACGCCCAGCTGGCCGAGCTGCGGGCCGCCGAGCAGGTGCACGAGAC
>JASLAV010000495.1 GCA_030146905.1 Lentzea sp.
CTGCCTGGTCGTGCGCCAAACCGCTCCTCGGTCAGATGATCAGTTCGCGAGGGGTTACCCGGCTGCATCGATCTCCAAACCAACCGGTTCACCAGCGTGAACGGAAGTTACTCTCTCCGCGCCGCCGCAACTCCAGGGGGACCCGCGTGCCCAGAACGTCGACACCCGTGCTGCTCGCACTGCTGGTGGTCTTCTCGGCCCAGCAGCTGCTCACCACCGTCTTCCCGTCGCTGTCCGGCGAGCTCGGCTTCACCGCCTCCCAGCTCGGGCTCGTGCTCACCGTCTCCGCCGTCGCGGTCACGCTGTCCAGCCCGCTGTGGGGCCTGGCGATCGACTTCATCGGGCTGCGGCCCGTGCTGGTCACCGGGCTCTGCCTGTGCGTGCTCGGCACGGCCGGGTTCGCCGCGGCGGTGACGTTCGCCTCCGACGAGACGCTGACGCCCGGACTGGCGTTCACGGTGGTGCTGGTGTCCCGCAGCCTGCTGCTGGGCGTCGGCGTCGCGGCGCTCCCGGTCGCCGCGCTCGCCGTCGCCGGCACCTCGCTCGAGGGGCACCGCACCCAGGCCGTCGGACTGGTCGGTGCCGCTCAGGGTCTCGCCGCGGTCCTCGGTCCGCTGGCCGGTGGCGCGCTGGCGGTCGTCTCCCTGGTGCTGCCGCTCTACCTCGCTCCCCTGCTCGCCCTGGTGATCACGGTCGTGGTGCTCGTCACCGTCCGGCCCGTCGAGCCCCTCGCGCAGCCGCCGCGCTTGCAGCCGTGGGATCTGCTGCCCGCCTTCGGCGTCGGGTTCCTGATGTACCTGTCGCTCGGGCTGGCGGAGGTCGTCACCGTGCTCCTCGTGAAGGACCGGCTGGGATCCGGTGCCACGGCGGGCGCCGCCGGTGTGGTGCCGTTCGTCGCCGCCATCGCGCTCGTCGGGACGCAGGCCGTGCTCGTGCCGCTGCTGAAGTGGCCGGCCCGCAAGCTGATGAAGATCGGCGCGCCGATCGCGCTGGCCGGTTACCTGCTGCTGGCGGTCGCGCCGTCGCTCGTGCTGGTGGCGCTGGCGTTCCTCGTGGTGGCCGTCGGGATCGGCTTCGCGGTCACCGGGTTCGCCGCGACCGCCTCGTTCGGCGCGGGCTCGCGCCACCAGGGCGTCGTCGCCGGGCTGGTCAACGCCACGGCAGGGCTGACGGTCGTCCTGGCGCCGATGGCGAGCGGCCTGCTCTACGACGTGGAGCCGATCGCGCCGGTGATCGCCGCCGGGGTGGCGGCGGCACTCGCCGTCGGGCTTGCGCTGCTGCCGGTCGGACCGCGGGCGGGGAGCGGGATCCCGGTCTGATCAACCGGTGCCACAGCGCATCCGGGCCACTACGCTGCGGCACGTGATGAGGCGTTACTTCAGCGCGCTCGTGCTGGCACTGCTCGCCGCGACGGCCGTGGCCGTCCCCGCGCAGGCCCACGCCGAGCTCAAGAGCAGCAACCCGGCGTCCGGGGCGGCCCTCGACGCTCCACCGGAGCAGGTCGAGCTGACGTTCAGCGACGTCATCAGCCTGCCCGACGGCGACGCGATCACCATCACGGGGCCGGACGGCGCCAAGTGGCCGATCACCCAGTCCGCCGCCGTCGACAGGACGATCACGGCGAAGTTCGACACCGCGGCGATGAAGGCGGGCGCGCACACGCTGGCGTGGAAGGCGAAGGCGGACGACGGCGACACCATCGAGGGCAACTACACCTTCACGATGAACGTCGCCGCGACGGCCTCGTCCGCCGCGCCGACGTCCTCGGTGACGATGAGCGCGCCGGTGTCGAACTCCGCGGAGACGTCCGCCTCCCCCGAGTCCGACGAGACGCCGATGCTCTGGTTGTGGATCGTGATCGGGCTAGTCGTGGTCGTCGGCGCGATCCTGCTGGTCCGCCGCCGCAAGACCTAGGCGCTCACGGAGGAGGTCGCGTTCGGCCGGGTGCTCCGCCAGGTCCAACGCGGCCTCCAGGGCCGCCCTCGGATCTCTTCCCAGCCGTTGCAGCAGGTCGGCGCGCACGGCGTGGAACAGGTGGTAGCGGCCGAGGTCGAGCGCGTCGACCAGGGCCAGCGCCTGCTCCGGCCCCTCGGTCTCGGCCACCGCGACGGCGCGGTGCAGGGCCACGACGGGGCTCGGCGTCATCACCACCAGCTGGTCGTAGAGCGCCACGACCTGGTGCCAGTCGGTCGGCGGGTCGCTGTGCACGGCGTTGATCGCCGCCTGGACCTGGTACGGGCCCGGCCGGTTCCAGCGCAGGCAGCGGCGCACCAGGTCCTGCCCCTCCGCCACCAGTTCCGCGTTCCACAGCGCCCGGTCCTGGTCCGCGAGCAGGACGATCCCGCCGTCGCGCAGCCGGGCGTCCCTGCGGGAGTCGACGAGCAGCATCAGCGCGAGCAGGCCCCACACCTCCGGCTCGTCCGGCATGAGCGCCGCCAGCACGCGGCCGAGGCGGATGGCCTCCGCGGAGAGCTCCCGCTTGTCGAGGTAGCCCTCGTTGAAGATGAGGTAGACGACGGCGAGCACGGCCTTCAGGCGTTGAGGGAGGTCGGCGTCGCGCGGCACCCGGTACGGGACGCGGGCCGCGCGGATCTTGCCCTTCGCGCGCACGATCCGTTGCGCCATGGTGGTTTCCGGCACCAGGAACGCCCTGGCGATCTCGCCGGTCGTCAGGCCGCCGAGCAGCTTCAGCGTCAGCGCGACCTGGGCCTGCACCGCGAGCGACGGGTGACAGCAGGTGAAGATCATGCGCAGCCGGTCGTCCGGCACGTCCCCCACCTCCTCCTCCGGTTCGTGGTCGAGCAGCGCCGCCTGCGCGTGCTTCTCGTGGCCCTTGGTCTCGCGGCGCAGCCTGTCGATCGCGCGGTTGCGGGCGGTCGTGATGATCCAGCCGGCGGGCGACGGCGGGACGCCGTCGACCGGCCACCGTTGAACGGCCGTGGTGAAGGCGTCCTGCACCGCCTCCTCGGCGAGGTCGATGTCGCCGAGGACGCGGGTCAGGACGGACACCGCACGGCCGTACTCCGCGCGGAAGATCTGGTCGATCATCAGGACGCGACGGGCCTGACCTCGACCGACAGCGGGCTGAGCACGGTGGCGAGCCGGCGTCCCCACTCCAGGGCCTCGTCGAGGTCGGCCGCCTGGATCACGGTGAAGCCGCCGATGTGCTCCTTGCCCTCGGCGAACGGCCCGTCCGTCATCAGCACGTCGTCGTCCTCCGCCCTGAGCACGGTCGCGGTCGACGGCGGGTGCAGGCCGACGGCGAACACCCACGCGCCCTTCGCCCGCATCTCCTCGTTCAGGGCGCCGAGGTCCGCCATGATCGGGTCGAGGACCTCGGGAGGCGGAGCCTCCCCGTCGGGCTGGTAGATGCTGAGCAGGTACTTCTGCGTCATGGTGTCTCCTTTCGCCCGTTGTACGAACGAGGGTGACCCGTTTCGACAACCATGGCGAGATGATCCCGTTGATCCTGCCGCTCGACGACCCGCGCGCCACGCTGGCGGCGGTCGGCGGCAAGGGCGCGTCGCTGGCCAGGCTGGTGCGGGCGGGACTGCCGGTGCCCGCCGGGTTCCACCTGACGACCCGCGCCCACCGCGAGCGGTCGCTGGAGGGCGTGCTCGAGGCGTTCCACGAGCTGGGCGGACCGGTGGCGGTGCGGTCGTCGGCCACCGCGGAGGACCTGCCCGGCCTGTCGTTCGCAGGGCAGCACGACACCGTGCTGAACGTGACCGGGGACGGGCTGCTCGACGCGGTCCGGCGGTGCTGGGACTCGCTGGGCTCAGAACGGGCCGTCTCCTACCGGTCCCGCGCCGGGATCGAGTCCGCCGAGATGGCCGTGGTCGTGCAGCGGATGGTGCCCGCGGACGTGTCGGGAGTGCTGTTCACCGCGGATCCCGTGACGGGACGTGCCGAGCCGGTGGTCAACGCCGTGCGCGGGCTCGGCGAGGCGCTCGTCAGCGGCGAGGCAGACGCCGCGGAGCTGCTGACCGGGGCTCAGAAGGCGGAGCTGCTCTCACTGGGCGAGCGGATCGAGGCCCTGTTCGGGATGCCCGTGGACGTCGAGTGGGCGCTGGCCGGCGGGGAGTTCCACATCCTCCAGGCACGGCCGATCACCTCGTTGCGCGTCGAGTGGAACGACACCCTCGACGGCGACTACCTGTGGTCCAACGGCAACGTCGGCGAGGCGATCCCCGAGGTCATGACGCCGCTGACGTGGTCGCTGGTGGAGGTGCTGTCGAACATGGCGATCGGGCCGCACCGGATCTCGGGCAACATCGGCGGCCGCTTCTACCTCAACATCAGCACGTACACGGCGATCGGCACGGCCATCGGCAAGGCGGACGACATGCTGCGCTCGGGCGAGGAGACGTTCGGCCGCATCCCGGCGGGCGTGACCGTGCCGCCGTTGCCGATGTCGCGCCTGGCGGTCCTGGGCGCGTTGCTGCGGTCCGCGGGTGGTCCGATCAGGCAGCAGGTCCTCTACCGGACGCGGCTCCCCCGGCTCCTGCGTGACAACCCGGGCCGTTGCTCCGCCGCGCACGAGGCGATCGCCGCCTGTTGCACGCCCGCCGCGCTGCTGGAGCTGTGGCGGCGCGACCTGGACCGGCTGCTGCGGTTCGTCTGCCCGGTCCTCGACGCCGGTGCGCGCATGATCGTGGGCGACCAGGCGGCGTTGCGGCGCGAGCTCGTCGCACTGGCAGGCGAGGAGGACGCGGCCACGTTGCTCACCGGGTTCCACGACGGTGCGGGCCTCGCGAGCCTGGGTCCGCTGGTCGGGCTGGCCCGGTTGCGGTCGGGCGAGATCGACCGCGAGACGTTCGCGCGGACCTGGGGGCATCGGTGCGCCGGGGAGTTCGAGGTGTCCGCACCTCGTCCGGCAGAGGATCCCGGGTGGATCTCCCGGCTGCTCGCGACCTCGGCCGATCCCCTGCCCCTGCTGGCGCGGCAGGCCGCGCAGCGCTCCGCGGCCTGGGACCGGCTGGTGGCACGGCACCCCGCCCGCGCCGGGAGGATCCGCAAGCGCCTCGACCGGATCGGCGAGGGCGCGCGGGCGCGGGAGCAGGCGCGGTCGGAGATGGTCCGGGCGTTCTGGGTGCTGCGCGCGTTCGTCCTGCGGGCCGGTGAGCTGACGTCGCCGGGTGACGACCTGTTCTTCCTGCCGATCGACGACGTGCTGCGAGTGCTGGCCGGTGAGGTCTCGCCGCTGGACCGCGTGCCCGCCCAACGGCAGGCCTACGACCGTTATCGCGCCTTGCCGCCCTACCCGGCGGTGATCCGAGGCCGGTTCGACCCGGAGTCCTGGGCGGCCTCACCGGATCGGCGGGCCGACCTGTACGACGAGACCGCCGACGCGCCGATGCCGTCGGACGTGCGGGGCTTCCCCGGCTCGGCGGGTGTCGTGGAGGGCGTCGCGCGGGTGCTGGCACGGGTCGAGGACGGGGAGTCGTTGCGGCAGGGCGAGATCCTCGTGACGACGGTGACGAACATCGGCTGGACACCGCTCTTCACCCGCGCCCTGGCCGTGGTGACCGACGTCGGCGCGCCGCTGTCGCACGCCGTGATCGTGGCGCGCGAGCTCGGCGTCCCCGCGGTGGTGGGTTGCGGCAACGCGACGACCCGGATCGTGTCGGGCGACAGGATCCGGGTCGACGGCGCTCGCGGCACCGTGACGAAGGTCGCGGATCAGCTCACGGAGCTCAGCCCGCCGGGGTGAGCTGCATCGAGACGAGCTGCCGGCGCATGCGTTCGCGCAGCAGGTCGATCGCCTCGGTGACCGTCGGCGCCTCCGCGTACGCCTGCACCTCGACCCACTTCAGCTCGAACCGGGCGTGCGCGTGGATCACGGTCTTGTCCGACGTCAGGTTGACCCAGGCGAAGTCCACCCGTCCGGGGGCGTAGCGGTCCAGCGAACCGATGCGCGCCGACGCGTAGTCCCGCGCCTGCTCGGGAATGGCCTCTGCGAGCGAGACCTGGATGTAGTCCATCGACACCTAGCCTCCTCAAGACCACGCGGCATCGCCACGCGGCCCGTTCGACACTACGTTTCCTGCTGCAGCGCCGAACCAGGCATTGGTCCCGACGGCACAGGGTCCTTTTCCCGCTGATCGCGGGGTTCAAACCCGTGGCATCAAAGAAGAAACCTTCTGGTCGAGCTGCTCCTCGGCGGGCGAGCCGACGAGCATCTCGACCGAGCCGTCGGTCCGCACGAAGGCGAATGCCGGCTGAGCGGTCACCCCGAACCGCTTCCACACGGAACCGTCGAGGTCGGCGAGGTGCGGAAAGCCGTTCATGTCGTGGTCGGACACGAACTTCTTCATCGCGTCGAGCTGGTCCTGCGCGGCGACGCCGACGAACTGGACCTTGTCATGTCGCTTGGCCATCGCCGCGACCTTCGGGGCCTCGGCGTTGCAGGACGGGCACCAGGGTGTCCAGAACCACAGCACGGCCGGCTGCCCGACCAGCTTGTCGCCGCGGAACTCCGCACCCTCCAGCGTCTTCGCGGTGAACTGGAACTTCTCCGGGGGCGGTGTCTTCTCGGCACACCCGGCGAGCAGCAGGACTCCCAACAGCACTCCGAGGACGCGCATTCGGCTCCTCACCTCCTGCCAGGGCCTACGGCCTCGCGCCTCCCCCGGTTCAGCCGTGGCCGGAGTGCCGGCGTCGCCGAGCCTGCCGGGGATCGGTTCAGCCGGCGGAACTCACGGTCAGCCGGCCTCGCTGCGGAGGTAGCCGACGCAGTCGCCGAGCACAGCACCGTTTCCATCCAGGAGGCAGACGGAGGTGGCGAAGGCGCCGCCGGCGACGTCGGCGGGAACATCCAGCTGGAACGGCTTGATCGCGTCCCCGCACTGCGGACCGGTGTTGCGCTCGCCCAAGGGCTCGATGGCGGAGTCGAAGGTGACGGCATAGGCCTTGCGACACCCGCTGCTGCTGAGGGACCGCAGGTTGCCGGTGAGGCGGACAGTCCGGTTGTACCAGGTCATCGTGCCCTGGGCGTAGGTCGCTCCGTAGGACACGCGGAAGGGGTTGGTAGGATAGGCGGCCTGAGCGGTGGCCTGGGGTGCGACGAGCACCAGCCCCGCCAGAGCGACGACCGTGCACATCGCGGTTTTCGTCCGTGTCGACATGTGGAGCTCCCCCTGTGATCGGCCCGCATGGCCGCGGACCCACCACTCAGCATCTCGACCCGGCCGGCGGCAGCGACGGGTTCGGGGCTACTTCACTCGATCGGCTCACGGCCTGCCGCTGGGGGGCGCCCGTCAACCGCCTCGGCTTCAGTCTGGGCGTATAGGTAATCGATAGTTCCCGCTGCGACGCTGCCAGGCATGGTGAAGAAAGCAGCGATAGCCCTGGCCGGAGCCCTCGCACTGGCGCTGGTCCCGGCGGCGAACGCGCATGCCGCCGAGACCGCGGCGGGGACGACGGTGATCAGCCAGGACAACGCGCCCATCCGCACGGGTCCCGGTTGGAACCACGACCTGATCACGTACGGCAACAAGGGCGACACGTTCGACTGGGAGTGCTACTCCATCGGCAGTGACTGGACGAGCATCTGGCTCTACGGCGAGTACGAGCCCGGCAGCAAGGGCTGGATCGACCAGCGCACCGTGACCGACTGGGACGTGAGCTGGCCGTACTGCTGAGAACGGCCGCAACTCGTCACTGACGCGCTCGCGCTCCGGACAACCTGCGTTCCGCCAAGTAGGTCCGGTCGGCGGTGGACTCGGGTTGCCCGCCCCTACGTAGCGCAATCGGCGGATTCAGGTGCGCAGCAGATCAGGAGAGAACGGCTTACACGCCTCTTTCGGATGCGGGTGGGGGCTCCTGGGCGGTGCCGGTGACGTGTGCGGAGCTGGCGGTGTAGATGGTGACCTGTCCGATCCGGCCTGCTTGGACCACGGAACCGGTGACCTGGCCGCTGAGGTCGTTGAGCGTTGGCGAGCTACCGTCCGGGTGTACGTAGATCGTGCTGCCGCACCATGGACAGGACTTGTCGGTAGCCACCGGGGCCGCTCGATCAGCCCGCCGCAATGCTGACAGAGCATCCCTCTGACTACGGGAACTCGCTCACTGGATCTCCCTGTCGTCGGCACGGCCACGGCCGCACCGCGGATGACCCCCCGGAGGGTAGCGCCCGCCATGTAACCCCGGACCCCTGCCAGTCCTCCTGCGGACCAGATCCGGACACCGACAGCCCCAAGCGGACAGGAAACCTACCTGTCCGTTCCGCTCGAACCTTGCGGGTGGGCCGTCGGCCGACCCGCGAGGCGAAAACTGGGTCCGGACAGTGCAATCTCGTGTTGTTCGGGGAACCTTGCGGATTCGGTGGTCGTCGGCGTTCGGGAGCCGCCCCCGCCGTGCCCGGTGCCACCAGGCAAGCTGGATCGCCCAGGTCGACGCGTACGTGCGCGACCCGCGTCGGGCACCGCCCGGTGGTGGTCGACCGGTTGGGGTGATGTATGGCGGGGCGGGCGGAGTTCGGGCCGAACGACTCCTCGCCCGGTACGGGCCCTGCAGGCGCTGTTCGACTACGAGCACTGGCGACAGTTCAATACGCGAACTCACCAGTCCTGACCTGCGAAGAAGCGCTGTTGGTGTGACTGGTCAGTGGCCGAGGATGTTCACGACGTTGCCGTTCGGGTCCTGGACGAAGAACCGGCGCACGCCCCAGGGTTCGTCGGTCAGGTCGTGCACGATCCTGGCGCCCTCGGCTTTG
>JASLAV010000529.1 GCA_030146905.1 Lentzea sp.
GACCGGCGGATGCTGATCGTGCTCGACGACGCGGCGGACACCGCCCAGGTCGTGCCGCTGCTGCCGGGAACACCGCGGTGCCGGGTCGTCGTGACGAGCAGGGAACGCCTGCCGGGCCTCGTCACCGCCCACGGCGCCCGCCCGGTCGTCCTCGGCTGAGTAGAACCACCCATGGCGTGCCGATCAACGGCTCCGCCAGACTTCGGGCGAGGTGATCGGGGGATCACCACCGAAACCAGGGGGAGCTCATGATTCGCACCGTGCTGGCCGCATCCGCGTTACTGCTGGCCACCGCCACACCGGCCTCGGCAGCGCCCACCGGCTACATCGTCTGGGACTCCGGCGCGGGCGCGCACCCGGCGCAGGGCCGCTCCGGCAGCTGGACGCCGCCCGAGTTGTTCTCCGTGCGCAACGAGCAGGAGAACCGGATCCGGATCCAGGGCGAGAACAGCACCGGCTGGGAGCACCTGGCCATCGAGCTCGGCCGCCACGACGGCCTGCGCATCACCGAGGGCAGCCACACCGACCAGCGCGCTCTGGTCATCAACCGGGGGCTCGGCTGGTGGGACGAGGCGGCCGAGTTCACCGTCGACCACATCTCCTACGACGCCGACGGCCGCATCAGCGAGCTCGACGCGGCCGTCGAGCACCACTACCAGGACCAGCCGGACACCGAGTTCCGCACGAAGGTCAGCTACCGGCGCTGACGCCCGCCGGGACACTCCGCAGCCCGTTGACCAGCAGCCCCACGAGGTGCCGCACGTCGTACCGGGTGCCCTTGCCCGCCGGCGCGCCCGCGCAGATGCTGCCGACACCGCGCATCAGCTCGTAGGGGTCCTGGCCAGGGGCGATCTCACCCGCGGCCGCGGCTGCCGCCAGCAGCCGCGTGCACACGGGTACGAGGTGTTCGAGGAAGTAGTCGTGCAGCGGGTCGTAGCACGACTCGCTCGACTGCAGCACGGACGCGAGCCCCTGCTTGGTGATGACGAAGTCGACGAACTGGTCGATCCACTTCGCCAGCGCCCGGTGCGGGCTCGGTTCCGCGGCGAGCAGGGCGGGCCCGGCCGCGGAGAGCGCCTGCACCTGCGAGCGGTAGACGGCGACGATCAGGTCGGCACGCGTCGGGTAGTGGCGGTAGATGGTCGCCGTTCCCACCCCGGCGCGGGCGGCGATCTCGCGGATCGGCGCGTCGACGCCGGAGGTGACGAACACCGCGGCCGCGGCTTCGAGCACGCTCCCGGCGTTGCGCCGTGCGTCGGCGCGCCGCGGCGGTTGCCCCGCGGCACCGGGAACGTCGCTCATGCCCGCATCCTATCGACCGGCTCCGACCGCGGAGGACAGCCGCGAGGCCGCCAGGTCACCGATGTCGAGCAGCATCGCGGCCAGCTCGCCGGGCACGGTGATCATGCAGTCGTGTCCCGCCGTCAGCTCACGCACGTCGGCGGGTTCCCCGTTCGGCTGCACGGCGGGCACGGGGCGGAACTCGATGTCCACCGGTTTCACCGTGCAGTGGATGTGCGTGCGGGGAATCGCGTCCAGAGCGGGGTTGTCCATGGCGACCGCCTCCTCCAGGCACAGCCTGGACTGGTCGGAGACCATCGTGTTGAGCCAGGCGATGTCGGCGGGGTCGGTGATGCCGAACAACCCGAACGGCGCGGGCGGCGGAGGCATCCGCCAGTCGTCGCCGATCATGCCGCGGACGGCGGGCATCGCGTCGAGCGCGCTCTCCCCGTCGACCGGCACCATGGCGTCGAGGTAGACCAGCCGCGCGATCCGTTCGGGCACCTCGTTGGCCACCGCGGAGATCACCATGCCCGCGTAGCTGTGCCCGACCAGCACGACGTCGCGGAGGTCCTCCTCCACCAGCAGACGCACGACGTCGGCCGTGTGCGTGCCGAGTCCCGTGTCCGGGCTCAGCAGGTGCCGGGTCTCGCCGTAACCGGTGAGCGTCGGGGTGAACACCCGCCTGCCGCTCGCCCCCAGCAGCGGCACGACCCGCGCCCAGCTCTGACCGCTGTGCCACGCACCGTGCACCAGCACGTAAGTCACCGGCATGTTCTCTCCCCGAACTAAGTGGGACGTCGTCCCGGTTAGAATATGGGACGTTGTCCCGCTTAGTCCAGCAGGAAGGGCGCGAAGATCAGCTGACGTCGGCAGCGGTGGTCGTGTCCAGGTGAATCGTTTGCGGAACACGACGACTCCGGCGACCACCAGCGCGATCAGCAGCACAGCGCCGCTGATCGGCATCAGCGAGCGGTCGAGGACGGTCGGCGGACGCGAGGACTCGCGGACGAAGGTCCGCACCTGGTCCCGTACGGCGTTCTCGATGAGGAGCTTCGCGAAGTGCGCCCTCGCGAGCAGCCGCACCAACGGCAGCCAGTCGCAGATGAACTCGGTCTGGGCGTGCGCGAGGAGGACTCCGCCGAACCCGCTGCCGAACACCAGACCGGGCAGCTCGACTCCGTCGTCCGCCTTGAACGTGATCGCGTCCTCGCGGAGGTCCGCATCACTCGTCAGCGGAACGGCGCGGAAAGGCCGAACAACTCCTCAGGAGGCGGAACGGCTCTGGCGAACCAGGACCGCGTCAGGGGTGCACAGGGCGCACGGCGTGAACTGGAGCTGTCGTGCTTCCTGCACCGGGAGGCCCAGCGTGGGCCTCCCGGCAAGCCAGGAACACGAGCTGAGGTGGTACCGGGGCCGCTCGTCCAGCACCCGTACCTCGTCCACCAGATCGGCCACGACGAGCAGGTCCGCCGCGTCGGTGTCCTCTTCCGGTGGTTCCTCGTCAGCGGGCGGCGTATCGGCTTCTGCCGGCACCATCACCCGTTGATCATCAGATACAGCTTGTTGATCTACAATCTGCGCGTCGGCAGCGGGGTCCCCCGGACGCCGTCGCCACCAGTCCCAAGCGAGGACCAGGGCGGCGAGCGCGCTCGCACCCACGGACGACCACGCCCAGATCGTGTTGGACGTGGTCAGCGCAGGAACGAGCAACCCGAGGGCTGCCAGCACCAGAAGCAGAACTACGAAGAGCACCTAGCGAACAGTAGTTCAGCCCGCTTCGGCGCGTGCGCCGAAGGAGTAGCCCTGGGAACGACCCTCGGAGGGCGCGGCCGGGCCGCGGTCCTGCAGGTCGCGCAGGGACGACTCGAGCATCGTCTTCAGGCGCGTGCGGTACTCGCGCTCGAACGTCTGCAGCTTGTCGATCTGCTTCTCGAGCGTGTTCTTCTCCTGGGTGATGTTGCCCATCACCTCAGCGTGCTTGCGCTGCGCGTCGCGGTCGAGCGCGGTGGCCTTCTCACGGGCCTGCCGCTCGAGCGTCTCGGAGCGCGTACGCGCGTCGTTCAGCATGGTCTCGGCACGCGTGCGCGCCTCGTTGACCATCGTGTCGGCCTTGGCACGGGCCTCGGACAGCAACTGCTCGGACTTCGTGCGCGCCTCGGACAGCATGCCGTCCGCCTCGGCCTTGGCCTCGCCGGTCAGCCGG
>JASLAV010000550.1 GCA_030146905.1 Lentzea sp.
CCGCCAACACTCTTGATCATTACGGGACAACCTTTAGTCGAGGAGTTCGGCCTGCCCTCAGGTGCTCTATCTGTCCTTGTGGATGCCTCAGACCGCTGGTCGAAGTTTGGCATGGCAAGCGTTGATGGGCACACCCATGGAGCTCGACCCAGCGGTTCTACTGCGAGCGCCGTTGCCATGGCTGGACGGCGACGCGTGGTGGAAACAGCGACGACTGACCCGCGTGAACAGGCGCATGATCACCAAGGAAGCTGATCTGAGGCACGCGTTGCTCGCGTTGCCGTTCCTGGAATCCGCTCTCGAGATCCAGGCACATCCACGCGCCGGTCGGCACCGGGCTTCTCGTTGAGCGATGCTCGCCAAACTGGAGGGCCTGCCGACCTTCGACATCTGGGCTTGCCGGCGAACGTGGTCGAGTTCTTGCAGAGCTGGTGCAGGGGAGGCTTCAGCGTGGTCGGCCCGGTCCCGGAGGAGCAGTCTCGGCGGACGCTTTCCGAATGAACGATCGTGTGCACCGCCGTCGTGCTTGTTGTTCCCGTCACCGACGTCTCCGCTCGCGGTGCAGCCCGTGGCTCGAGCGCCGCAGCCTCTCGGAAGGACTGCTCCCTTTCTGTGTGGGACTACTCGGAACAGAGTTTTTGGTAGAGAGCCTTAAGTACTCCTGACACAATGATCTTGGAATACTGTTGATCACCCATGTGTTGATCACGGTGTGAGGAAGGGTGAGCGGATTCCCTGGATCGTGTCCGACGAGTTGTGGGCGGATCGAGCCGCTGCTGCCGGTGGTCCCACGTCGCGTTGACCATCCGGGACGCAAGCGGCTTGGGTGCACGTGGTCGAGGTCGACAGCTTCCTGCGCTGCCACCAGCGTTACGGCGAGAAGCCGCTCGACGACTACGACGGGTATGTCGCCGACATGGCCGTCATCGCCGACGCCATGGGCATCCCGGACCCGCCGCGCACGACGGCCGAGCTCGACGCGAAGCTCCACTCCTACCGGGTCGAGCTGAAGGGCACGGCCGAGGCGCGCGAAGCGGCCGGCTTCCTGGTCGTGATCTGTGCTGCAGCGCCAGGATCTCCATGTCCTTGTCCCGATCGCTCATGGGGAACAGACGCAGCAACGCGAACGCGTTGGTCACGCCCAGGTAGACCAGGCGAAGCAGCATGACCGGTCAACATGCCGCGTCAGTCGACGTCGTCGCGCACCTTCGGCCACACCCGTCAGCACGTCGACCTCTCACGCTTCGCACGGCTTTGAACTGCATGGACGGATTCTTTGGCAGGCACAACGCTCGTTCGGCTCACGCGGTGGGCCGCGACGCCGGTGCGTTCAGGCCGAGTCCGGCATCCACGGTTCAAGCACCGTGGGGTCGGCGACGGCGGACTCGGCCTGACGTCGCTCCTCCATGGTCAGAACGAGTTGCCGTAGCCTGGCTCCCCATTCCGGTACCCGTTCAGGCTCATCCAATGCTGGCGACAGCTCGATGAGAACGGCCAACGCCATCGCCTGCTCTACGGCAGGCGCGCTGTCACCGTGGCGGCGTAGGCCAGAGTTCAGTGCCCGGAAGGCGGCGCGGTCGTCGTTCTTGAATTCACGCAGGATCCGTGCGTTGTCAAGGACGCGGGCAAGTCCTTGGAGGTGCTTGGCACCGCCGTACTCCAGTTCCGTCGGCTCGTCTCGCTGGATGAAGACGATCGAGTTTCCCGACGGGTCCATGACGCTGAATCGTGAGGCACCGGGCCGGTACCGGGTGATCCGGGGGAGCCCCTTCGTCAGCACCTTCCCGTAAGCGCGACGCATCGCCTCGGTGAAGGCCGCGTGATAGGACGCGACCGCGTCGACCATCACCAGGCATCCGCCGGTGTTCTCCAGCGACGGATCCACATCGCTGGACGCGCGGCCGTAGTGCAACTCGAACCCGCTCCATCGGAACGCCAGGTACAGATAGGGCTTTGTCTGCTCGTAGGTCACGTCGAACCCGAGAGCACGCCAGAAGGCCAGGGTTTCGTCCGGTGCGGTACAGGACAGCAGCGGCACGGTGGTCTCGTTCGGCCGCACACGTTCGTCAATCGTCAGCGTCTCCTTGTTGCCCATGGCCCAGCAGTCTGCCAACTCACCGACCCATCGCGCATATGCAAGAAATCGACGGCGGACTGCAAACACTCAACGAGGATCGCGCTGGGTTCAATAGGCGGAAACGCGGTTGGTCTTGCCCTGTTCTCAGTGATCTCGCACAAGCGTAAGTTCACCGCAGTACCTACATGAACACGCCGTTCTGCTGCGTGCCGCGGGCCGCACCGAGGACGCTTAGAGGTCAACGACCGCCGACGCTCCTGGTCTCTGGCGCGAGCTGCAGATCGACACGCACGTGATCTTGTTGCGATCGGATGGCTGGAGTTCGTGGGACGTCAAGGTGGGCCGCCGCGCGGACGTCGAGGAGCTGTTCGAGAGCTTCGTGTGGCTGGCCGGGCCGACCTGGTTGCTGCCGGAGGAGTACGACCCGGTCGCCGAGCGGTCGCTGGGCAACCACCCGCAGGCGTACTCCCACCTCGGCCTCATCCGGTGCGCCCGGTGTTGTCAGACCTGCCTGAGACGATCGGGACGGGAATTCGAGACAGGCCCTGACTTGACTCTGTCGGTGATCTTGGTTTCAGGGTGCGACACATGATCAAT
>JASLAV010000564.1 GCA_030146905.1 Lentzea sp.
CACGGTCGCGCAGGGCTTCGGCTCGCTCGGCCTCATGACGTCGGTCCTGATGACGCCGGACGGCAAGACGGTCGAGGCCGAGGCCGCGCACGGCACCGTGACGCGTCACTTCCGCCAGCACCAGGCCGGCAAGCCGACCTCGACGAACCCGATCGCGTCCATCTTCGCGTGGACCCGCGGCCTCATGCACCGCGGCAAGCTGGACGGCACCCCCGAGGTGATCCGCTTCGCCGAGGCGCTCGAGTCGGTCGTCATCGAGACGGTCGAGGCCGGTCAGATGACCAAGGACCTGGCCATGCTGATCAGCAAGGACCAGGCGTGGCTGACCACCGAGGACTTCCTCGCCGCGCTCGACGAGAACCTCAAGAAGAAGATGGCGTCGTTCTGACGTCCGTCCTCTGAAGAAGGCCATCCCGGTCACACCGGGGTGGCCTTTTCTCTTGGGCGTCACCCGGTCGGTTCCCCTTGCGGGTGGTTGCCGCGTCCAGCCGTCCGTGCACGTCTTCCAACCGCTATATCTGCTGGTTGAAGCGGTTCGCGGTTCGGGGAGGCGTCATGTTCGGTGTGCCGGTCAGGGGTCTGATCGTGATTGGGGTGCTGGGCGTCGCGGGGGTGTTGTACGCGGTGAACGGCGGCAACCCGATGGACAGCGCCAAGGCCGACGAGATCTGCAGGATCACGGTGACCGCGGACGTCCTCAACGTCCGCTCGGGCCCCGGCGACATGCAGCCGATCGTCTCCACGATGCCGCGCGACGCCGTGACCGAAGCCCAGCCGCGCGTCGAGAACGGCTACCGCATGCTGGGCGAACGCCGTTGGGTCAGCGAACAGTTCATCGCGCTGACCAGCGATTCCACCTGCAAGTAGACTCGCGGGCATGTTGCGGAACATGTTCCGGTGGGGCAGGGGCAAGGCCGTCACCCAGTGCTCCTGCGAGCCGGAGTGGCAGGGTCTCTACACCGAGATCGACGGCCAGCGGCAGCTCGCCCTGCCCCGCGACGAGATGGCGACCATCGTCGGCTACCTGGACCTGACCGCGCACTGCGCGGGCTGCGGAGCCGAGTACCCGAAGCCCTGGGGCCTGGCCTCCAAGTAGGCTCCTCCGTCGTGCTCACGGTCTCCACGGTCAACGTCAACGGTCTGCGCGCCGCCGCGAAGAAGGGCTACCTCTCGTGGCTCGCCACTTCCTCCGCGGACGTGGTGTGCCTGCAGGAGGTTCGCGCCGAACCTTCCGAACTGGCCCCGGACGTCCACTCGCCGGCCGGCTGGCACGGCGTGTACGCGCCGTCGTCGTTGAAGGGCCGTGCGGGCGTGGGCGTTCTCTCGCGCGTTGAGCCTTCGTCCGTGCGCATCGGCTTCGGTGCCGCGGAGTTCGAGGCGAGCGGCCGGTACGTGGAGATCGAGCTGCCGGGGATCGTGGTGGCTTCGCTGTACCTGCCGTCCGGCGACGTCGGCACTCCCCGGCAGGACGAGAAGGACCGGTTCATGGCGGCCTTCCTGCCGTACCTGGTGTCGTTGCGGGAGAAGGCGGCTGTCTCCGGCCGTGAGGTGCTCGTGTGCGGGGACTGGAACATCGCGCACCAGCAGGCCGACCTGAAGAACTGGCGCACCAACCAGAAGGAGTCCGGGTTCCTGCCCTACGAGCGGGAGTGGATGACCTCGGTGTTCTCTTCCGGCTACAACGACGTGGTGCGTTCTTTGCACCCCGATGTGGCTGGGCCGTACTCGTGGTGATCCTACCGGGGGAAGGCGTTCGACAACGACTCCGGGTGGAGGATCGACTACCAGGTCGCCACCGACGGGCTGGCTGGGCGGGCTCAGTCAGCGGTGGTGGAGCGGGCGGCGACGTACGCCGAGCGCTGGTCGGACCACGCCCCCGTCACCGTCGTCTACGGCGACTGACCGCGGTCTCAGTTCCAGTCCGGTGCCGGGCGGGGCAGCGGGCTGGCGCCCTGCGGGCGCAGCCCGTCGAAGATGATGCCGAGGTAGCGCAGCCACAGGTCCTGCGGAGCGCCGGGCAGGCTCTCCATGACGTGCACCGGAGCGCAGATCAGCAGGAAGATGTCCGTGCCCGTGACGTCCTGGCGGATGGCGCCGCAGTCACGTGCCCGTTCGACCAGCGCGCTCACGTCGGCGTGGAGCTGGTTGCGGGTTCGCACGACGGTGGAGTCGTCGGCGCTCATCGACATCAGGAACGTCAGGTCGCGCTGCTGCCTGCGGTCCGCCGCCACCGTCAGGAACTCCAGGAGCGCCGCGCCGGGGTCCGCTGACTCCAGCAGTCGTTCCGCGGTGGTCGTGAGCAGCGTCAGGTGGTTCGCCACGACGGCGACGATCAGCTCCTCCTTCGTGGCGAAGTGGCTGAACACCGTGCCTTTGGCCACGCCGGCACGTCGGGCGATGTCCGCCACGGACGCCTCGACGCCCTGTTCGGCGAACTCCTCCTCGGCCGCGGCCAGGAGGCGTTCGCGGTTGCGCGCCGCGTCGGAGCGCAACGGGCGGACGGGCGATGTCATGGCGTCATCCTACAACTTGACCTGTCGGTCAACTTGCGTCTAGCGTCGGCTTCAAGATGACCGGCTGGTCAAGTTATTGGAGGCAGGCGTGAAGATCGACGGCGCTACCGCACTCGTCACCGGCACCAACCGCGGACTTGGTCACCACCTCGCGACCGAGCTGCTGCGACGGGGCGCCAAGGTCTACGCCACGGCGCGCCGGCCCGAGCTGATCGACGTTCCCGGCGCCGAGGTGCTCCGCCTCGACATCACCGATCAGGCATCGGTGGACGCGGCGGCTGTCACGGCCGCCGACGTCGACATCCTGGTCAACAACGCGGCGTTCACCGCAGGGGGCAACCTCCTGACCGGCGATCTCGGCGCGATCAGGCAGGTGATGGACTCGAACTACTACGGCACGCTGGCGATGATCCGGGCGTTCGCACCGGTCCTCGCACGCAACGGCGGGGGCGCCATCCTCAACGTCCTGTCGGTCACGGCCTGGACGACGGTGGACGGGAACACCTCCTACGCCGCCGCGAAGTCCGCGCAATGGGGTCTGACGAACGGCGTCCGGGTGGAGCTCGCCGGGCAGGGA
>JASLAV010000591.1 GCA_030146905.1 Lentzea sp.
CATGTCGTCGGACAGCAGCCCGTGGCCGCGGATGTGGCGGAAACCGATGTCGCGCTGCACGCGGGCCAGGGACTCCTGGTAGTCGGCGCGCAGCGCGAGGTTGAGCCGGCCGGTGCCCACGCAGTGGCGCCACGACTCGGACAGGCGGCCGGTCGGCTCGCCGGGGACGAACACTCGGTTCAAAACTCCTCCAGGACCACAGTTTCCACACCGGCCACCAACGTCAGGCCGATCCCGTCGCCAGGTCGCCTCGGTCGTCCACGACCCATTTCCCGGCGATCACGCCTTTCGATCGCCGGGAAGTCGGGCGCGGACGACCTGCCCGCCGCGAAGCGGCAGATTCGACCACAGGCCGGCGACTTGGCCGCCGTCCGCGGAGCGGCGGCCCCCTGACTCAGCCGCCTGCGGAGCAGCGGCGTCGAACTCAGCCGTTCTTCTCCTTGTAGCGCTTGTACGCGCCGTTGACCAGCTCGACGAGGTCGTTCGAGCCCTTGGCCTCCAGCTCCTTGACGTAGGCGTCCCACGTCGAGAGGTCGCGCTGGCCGAGGATGAACTGCAGCGTCGACTGCGTGACGAAGTCCTTCAGCGGGCTCTCCATCAGCGCGGCGCGCTCGCGCTCGTCCTCGTTCAGGGGCGCGGGCGGGGGCAGGGCCTCGACCTTCTTGTCGGCCATCGTCTTCTGGAAGGCGATCTCCTCTTCGGTGAACATCGACTGCAGCAGCTCGTTGGCGCCGCCGTAGTGGAAGACACCGCCCTGGAAGCCGAAGTCGCGCTGGAGGTTCTTCGGCGCGCCGACGTTCATGCCGCCGAACGCCACCTCGGGCTTGAGCGCCCGCTTACCCGACGCGTCCTTGTCGTAGGTCGCGCCCTCCACGCCCCACTTGGTGAACTCCTGCGCCTCGTCGGAGTACCAGAGCCAGTCGATGAACTGCATCGTCGCCACGAACTTGTCGCTCTCGACCGCCTTCGCCGACACCATCAGGCCGCTCTCCAGGCGCGTGCCGCGGATGACGTCGCCCTTGGGCCCGGCGGGCAGCGGGATCTTCGCCACGGTCGCGCCGGGGATCTTGGAGACGTTCGGGCGGTAGTCGTTGACGATGTTCTGCGCGTTGCTGCTGATCGCGAACGACTTGCCGCTGGCGAACTTCTGGATCGCCGCGTCGTCCTTCTGCGTGAAGCTCTCCGGGTCCATCAGGCCCTCGGCGACGAGCTTGTGGAAGTACTCGATCAGCTGCTTGTACTCCGGGGTCGAGCCGGTGAACTCGTACTTCTGCGCGGACTCGTTCCAGATCGTGTTCCTGACGTAGCCCCAACCGGCCTGCGTGCCGAAGGTCTGGCCGGCGTAGTTGAGGATCGACTTGGCCTCGAAGCGGTCCGACAGCGGGTAGCTGTCCGGGTTCGCGGCCTTGATCGCCTTGAGGACGGTGTAGACCTCGTCCCAGTCCTTCGGCGCCTCCAGGTTCAGGCGCTCGAGCTCGTCGGTGCGGAACGCCAGCGTGTAGTCCTGCCACACCTTCTCGTGCATGCCGGGCAGCAGGTAGAACTTGCCGTCCTCCTGGCGCAGCGTGTTCAGCTCAGGCTGGAGCTTCCACTTCTCGACCTTGTCCTTGAAGTGCGGCATCAGGTCGATGTAGTCGCTCACCGGCAGGATCGCGCCGGAGGAGACGAACTGCTCCTCCTGCCCCGGGTAGGTCTTGGAGATGATCGTCGGGGCGTCACCCGAGCTGATCAGCAGGCCGCGCTTCTGGTCGTAGTCGCTGTAGGGCACGACCGTCGGCTTGATCGTGACGTTCGTCCGCTGGGTGATCTCCTTCCACAGCAGCCAGTCGTCCTTGATCGGGTAGTGCGACTGGTCGAGGTAGAGCAGGCTCACGTCGACCGGCTCGGCGGCCTTGAACTGCGAGCCGGTCTTGTAGTCGGCCATCGACGCGGTCTTCTTGCCGTCGAGGTTGACCCCGCTGCCCGCGTCCGGGCCTTCCTCGCTGCACGCCGCCACGCCGACCACGAGGCTGCCGGCCACGAGAGTCAGAAGCGTGCGCTTCCATTTCGTTCGCATCGTGCTCTCTCCTCAGGTGCTTGACACCGTCGTCAACTGAAGCGGACGCGCTACTGCTTGACCGCGCCGAGCATCACGCCCGACACGAAATAGCGCTGGATGAAGGGGTAGACGGCGACGATGGGCAGCACGGTGAGCACCATCGTCACGGCTTTGATGTTGGCGGAGATGGCCACCGCGTTGGTCTCGACGGCGCCGACCGACGTCGCCGAGCTGGCGCCGGCGATCATGTTCCGCAGGTACACGGTGACCGGGAACATGTCCGCCCGGTCGAGGTAGAGGAAGGCCTGGAACCACGAGTTCCAGTTCGCCACCGCGTAGAACAGGACCATCGTGGCGAGCACGGCCTTCGACAGCGGCAGCACGATCCGCAGCAGGATGCCGTAGGTGTTCAGGCCGTCGATCGCGGCGGCCTCCTCCAGCTCCGTCGGCAGGCTCTCGAAGAACGCCTTCATCACCAGCAGGTTGAACACGCTGATCGCGTTCGGCAGCACGACCGCCCAGATCGTGTTGGTCATCCCGAGCCCGTTGACCAGCACGTAGTTCGGGATCAGGCCGCCGTTGAAGAACATGGTGAACACCGCGACGCCGACCAGGAGACCGCGGCCCTTGAGCCGGTGCTTCGACAGCACGTACGCGTAGACCGTGGTGAGCACCATCGAGATCGCGGTGGCCGTCACCGTGTAGACCACGGTGTTGAGGTAGCTGTTCCAGAACGCCGGGTCGGCCGCGACGAGCTCGTAGGTGTCGAGGTTGAACCCGCGCGGCACCAGGTTGACCTGGCCGGTGCGGATGAAGACCTCGCTGCTGAACGACTGCGCCACGATGTTGACGAACGGGTACAGCGTCACCGCGACCACGCCGAGCAGCAGCACGACGTTGACGACGCGGAAGATCCGGTAGCCGCGCGAGTCGTCCAGCGAGGTGCGGCGGGGCCCGGCGGGCTTGTCCAGCCGGTCCGCGAGGCGCGTCGGGTCGGTGGTCACCACAGGCTCGTCCCCACTGCTCGGCGCGAGATCGCGTTGGCGGACAGGATCAGCGTCAGACCGATGATCGACTCGAAGAGGCCGATCGCGGCGGCGTAGCTGAAGTTGTTGGACACCAGGCCGACCCGGTAGAGGTAGGTCGAGACGACGTCCGCGGTGGGGTAGGTCAGCGGGTTGTACAGCAGCAGGACCTTCTCGAA
>JASLAV010000671.1 GCA_030146905.1 Lentzea sp.
GCACGCCCGTCCTCCCTGGCGTTCGCCAGGTCGAGCAGTTCGCGGGGTTCGAGGTAGACGTGCCGGTACGGGAAGAAGTCGCCCAAGGGCTCGAACATCGAGGTGGTGTAGTCGGGCAGGCCGCTGTCGTGCTGGAGCAGCTGGCGGACCGTGATCTTGGTGGCGTCCACGCCCCTGGCCCGAACCAGCCCCGGCAGGTACTTCTCGATCGACGCGTCGAGCTCCACCTCGCCCTCACCGGCGAGCTGCAGCACGACCACGGAGGCGAACATCTTGCTCGCGCTGCCGATCCGCACCCTGCCGTTCGCCGGCACCGCGGCGCCGGTCCGCAGGTCGCCGACCCCGGCCGTGTAGTGGTGGGTCCGGCCGCTCCGGTCCCGGACAGCGGCCAGTGCACCTGGATGCCGGTCGGCACCGACGAGCTTGTCCAAGCCCTGCTGGAACGCAGTGCGGCTCGGCTCCGCCGGGGCGGCCGAGACGGGGCCGACGAACGCGAGAGTGCCGGCCGCGGTCACCAACACCGCTGTCATGCCGACCACACGGCGCCCCCGCGAGGGGGAAGGTCGATTCGGATGGGAAACAGAGGAACTGAACAAGGCAGACAACTCCTGGGCTTCGCGCGGACATCGGTCCTGCGCACGACGAACCGCCTGAGTCTGTTCACGCCTGTGCGGGCGGACAATCCAGCCTGCTGGACAACCGGGGTAGCGCTGGCGCTCCACCTCCTGGCCAGGTCGTCTCGGGGCCCGTGGAGGTTGCGCGGGTCGGACGAGGTCCCGGCCCGGGGAGGTGGCATGACGCGGGTGTGGCAGCACTTGCGAGAGTCGATCGACGTTGTCGCGAGCCTCATCGGCGGCCTGGGCACGGCACTGCTCGCAACTGCCGCCCTTATCGGCTCGGCGCGGTCGCGACATCCATCGTCGTACTCGGGCCGGCGCTCGTCCGGGCGCAGGAGTGGCCGGGGCGGCATCTGCCGGCGCCTCCCCCAGGTGCCGACCTGTCGTCGCGAGTCGCTGAGCTGAGCGCCACGCGTGCCGCCGCGCTGGACCGGGCCCAGGACGCCGCCGAACAGGCACTCTGCGAGCTGCGTGCCGTGGCGCGCAGCATCCTGCCCCCGGTGCTGGCCGACCGCGGGCTCGCCGGTGCCCTGGCCGACATCGTGGGCAGCCCGTCGAAGGGCACGCGCATCCTGCACAACCACGTCACCGGCTCGATGAGCGTGCCGGCCGACGGCGGCGGCATCTACGTGTCCGGGTCGCAGGGCGAATCGCACGAAGACGGGGCCGTGGTGCGCGGCAAAGTCGTCACCGACACCCGCACCCCGTGCAACTTCGCCCTCTACGCCGATTACGGCGCGGTGTGGGTGACGGTGGCTGACAACGTGGTGCGGCACGCCGACAACACCACCGTGCTGCACGTCCGCCCGCCGCTGGACAACGTGGTCTACCGCGGCAACGTGTGGGACGCCGACCCGGTCGGCAGCGACGCCGTCCCGGATTCGGTCACCTGTGAGAACAACGCGACCCTGACCGACGCGGCCGGCCTGGACGCCGCCGAGGCACGCGCACAAGCCGGACCTCGCCGACGCTGACCGCACCCCGAGGGTCCCCGTGGGCGCCTGATCGGATCAGTTGACGGCGCAGCCGCAACTTCGCGGAACTCCGGCCCACCGCCTGACGGCGATGGGCCGGAGTTCGCCAACGGTGCACTGATCAGGTTCGAGGGCAGTCGTCGTTTTCAGGACCTAGCTGAACGGGCGCAGCGTGCACGAGCCCGGCTCGGCCGACACACTGATCTCCGTGTTCCACCCGGTGCCGACGGACTTGCCGGTGCCGTCCGCCGCACCCGGTGCCCAGGTGTCGACGTTGTTGTGGTGCTGGTACCAGCGCAGGACCGGGACGGTGCCCTCGCCCCACGGGTCCTTGCCGGCGGCGCCGCGGGCGTAGATGGTGTCCGCGCCCGGCGAAGTCAGCTCGGAGAACATGTTCCAGCCGACGCCGGAGGCCTTGTCGCGGTCGGTGAAGCGCTGACCGGCCACGTCGTACTGGAACCGGAACAGGTCACCGTTGGGCTTGCGGGCGTACAGGACGCCATCGCCGGCCGCGGTGATCAGGTCGAACTTCTCCCAGCCGGACTCGACGGTCGTGCCTGCGCCGTCGACCCACCAGTTGGTGGCGGTGTTCCAGACGTAGTAGCGTCCGCCATTCGCGCCGGTCTTGCACAAGTGCACTCACGGCAGCACCGCGGCACCGTTGCGGTCACCGCCGGTGCTGCCTCGCCGATGCTTCTAGCGGGTCGCGTTGAGCTCGATGAGCATGCCCGGCTGGCCGGTCACACCCTCGCCGATGCCCGTGGGGTTGTTCTTGCGCAACGGCGTGTTGTGCACCTGGCCGTTCTCGTCGGTCCAGGTGGCCGTGGCGTTGTAGTCGTTGCCGTGCACCAGGAACGCCTCGTCGAGCTCCAGCGTCAGGTTGCCCTTGGTGCCGATGACCTTGAAACAGAACAGGTTGTTCGGCGCCGTGTACGCGGTGCTCTCGACCTGGATCTGGTTGGCGCCGGCCGCGCACTCCGTGAACAGGATGTGCCCGTCGCCCTTCTTCAGCTTGATGCCCCGCGCCGCCTCGATGGCAGCGGCGCCGGGGTATTCGAAGTTCTCCACGAGGTCGGGCTGCGGGTCGTCGGCTTGCGCGGCCGCACCGCTGCCCGAGACCACGAACGAACCGGCCGTCAACGCCGCGGCGAAGCCGAGCACTCCGAAACCGAGCATGCGAGAACCAACCCTCACAGCTGTACCTCCCCCAGACAAGCGCACGCGCGGACGGCGCCAGACAGCCACGCCCCGCGTAAACGCACCCCAGCGGCACCCCAGAACGGGTGCCGCTGGCAATCATGCGGTAGCAGAGAAGTAAAACCAAGTCCCCGTGAGCTGACCCACAAGGTGTAACAAAACCCGTGGTCAGCCGTGGTGCTGAGCAGCGGACGAAGAGGAGGAGGCCATCTCCGCAGAGATGGCCTCCTCCTCACGCCAACTCCTGCTCAGCTCACCGGACCTCGATGGTCACGCCGTACCAGACCTGCAGCGCCGCGGCCAGGTCCGCACCCGCGTAGGCGGGCACGTGCGCCTTCCACCACGGGCCGTCCGCCCGCACCGGGTCCGGCAGCAGCAGCGCGCGGAACCGGGCGTCGAGCTCGGCCAGGCGCTGCACCGCCCACTCCGGTTCGGCGCCCGCGGCGAACCGCCGTTCGAGCGCTTCCCGCACCGCGAGGTCGTACATGTACTCGTCGATGTTGTCGTGGTAGGAGTCCTCGACGAAGTCGATGAACTGCTCCCACTGGTCGAGTGCCGAGGCGATCGAGACGGTCAATTGAGGGCATCCAAGAAGTATTGGCGCGCGTACTGGAGCTGCGGCGTGTTGTTGACCAGGTCCGTCGGGCGGAAGTACGTCGTGATCACGCCGTCCTTCGTCCGCATGCCGATGATGCCAGTCGACTCGTCCAGCCGGATGACGGTGCCGTCCCGCAGCCTCGTCCCCTCGCGGACACCGGCCGGCTTGACCGAGCCCATGAACGCGCGCGCAGCCTGCCGATAGGCGGCGAACGACGTGAACTCCGGCATGTCCGGACCGCCTGCCTTCACCGTGGACTTCCCGTTCTTCAGCACCACGCCCCTGACGTGCTTGGCGTAATGCGCGAACGCGAGCACGTCGTTGCCGAAGTCGCCCACCTTGACCAGGCTCGATCCCCGCGAGATCTGCAGGACGGTCGGCACCTTGCCCGCGACGCCGAGCCGGCTCAACCTCGAGAGACCACCGACACCGCCAGGCCCTGCCATGTCCGGCACGACCACCTTGGCGCCCTTGAAGTCCTTCAAGCTCTCGACGAGTTCGGCGGGGCACTTCCTGTTCATCGCGCAGTAGGTCGCGAGCAACCGCTGTGCGACGTCCTCGCGGCCCTCCAGCTCGTCGAAGTTGATGAACATCGCGAGGTCTTCGAAGATGGTCTCGTCGAAGTCCTCGGCGAAGTCCTCACAACTCATGCCGAGGTTGCGCGGCAGCTCGACGCCGTTGAGGTAGCAGGTGCCGTCCGGTCCCTTGATCAGCTGCGTGGAGTTCTCGAACTCCTTCATGTCGACAGCGGGGCCGTTCTGCCCTGAGTGGAGTTCCTCGTCCTCCCTGCGCTGCAAGTCGATCGCGGTCCGCATCGCCTCCGAGGCCGCGGCGGCGGCGCGGTCGCGGTCGATGCCCGCCATCTCGGCCATGGCACGGGCCGCGCGGGCGAACAGCGCCGCGTGGTCGGCGTGCCCGCGGGCCTCGGTGGCCGACGCGGTCGCCTGCGCGGCGGAGTTCGCCGCCTGGCTGGCCGCGGCCTCCGCCTGGACTTGGGCCTGCCTGGCCGCACGGGCGGACGCGGCCGCCTCCTCCGCCGACCGCTGGGCGTCCTGTGCGGACTGCTCGGCCTGGCGGGCGTACTCGGCGGCCTGGTCGGCCGAGGCACGGGCTTCGCGGGCGTAGCGCTCGGCGTCGGCAGCCGCCTGCCTGGCGACGGCCGCCACGCGCTGGGCCTCGGCCGCGTTCTTCTGCGCGGTAGCGGCGATCTGGGCCGCGTCGGCGACGTAACCCTTGATCCGCGCGGCGTGCGTCGTGGTGTCGCGGTCACGGCGTTGCGCCTGCACCATGCCGACCCGGAGGAACTTCTCCGCGTAGGGCGGCGGACCGGCGAGCGCGACCTCCGCCGCCGCGCCCACCTCGGTGACCACCTCGGGTGCGGTGTCGAGGTACTGGGCGACGGCGACGCGGGCGTCCTGCTCACGCGCGGTGTACTGGCCGACGCGCAGGAACAGGTGCTGGTCGAGCTCGGTGCCGTTCAGCGCGCGCTGAGCAGCCGACGTGGTCGCCGAACCGGCGCCGGTGATCACCTGCGCGATCTTGACCCGGTCGTCCTGGAACTTGCCGGTGTAGTGCTGGGTGCGGAGGAACTCGCGCACCGCCGCGGCATCGCCCTGCAACGCGGTCAGCGCCGCGGCGCGGAACGGTTCGTGCGTGGATCGGTTGCGCAGCAGCTCGACTCGGTTGCGATCGTCCTCTTCGGACCCGAGCGGGCGCTGCACGCTCAGCCACTCGCGCACCTCCTCGGCGCTTCCGGCCAGTGCGTTGTAGGCGAGCTCCTGGCTCCACGGACCGCCGAGGCGCACGATCTGGGCCGCGGCCCTGCGACCCTTGTCCGCCATGACCGCCGGCGACACGCCCGGTGCCGTGGCCTCGGCCAGCAGCTGCCGCACGGGAGCGGTGAGCCGGGTGTCCTCCTGGTCGTCCCAGACCGGCCGCACCGGCTGCGCGTCGTACTCGGCCTTCGCGTCGGCGGCCTCCAGCTTCGCGATCGCGGTGGTGGTGGCGAGCCGGTCACGGTCGGCCTGGCGGGCGGCGGCCTCGATCGCGCTCGCCTTCTCCGCCGCCGTCACGGCGGTGTTCGCCGCAGTGGTCGCGGCGTTCGCGGCGTCGGTCGAGCGCCTGGCCGCGTTGGCGGCGTCACCGGCGTGCTGGGCGGCCTCGTCGGCGGCGGCAGCCGCGTTCTCGGCGTGCAACGCGGCGGATCGGGCGGCGTCGCGGGCCTCGTACGCGGCGGTCGCCGCGGTGCGGGCCAGCGAGGTCGCTTGACCGGCCGCACGGGCCCACGCGCAGGCCGCGACCCGTGCGGCC
>JASLAV010000679.1 GCA_030146905.1 Lentzea sp.
GGTCTGGGGGTGCACGAACAACGTCATCGCCACCTCCTCGCGCCTGCCCTGGTGCAGCAGCCACGCCCGCAGCGTCTCCTCCAGCCGCTTCGCCGTGCTCGCGGGCAGTGTCCGCAACGGTGCGAGCGCTCGGGCGCGCAGATCGGCGTAGGCGTCCGGGTCGGCGCTCAGCACCAGTTCGGACAGGTGCTCCTCGGTGTCACGGATGTCGGGGGAGAGGGAGCGCGCGCGTACGGCTCGTGAGTACGAAGCCGACGCACGCATCCATGGACGCGCCGGACCGATGACGGCGCTGCGGTCGGACAGCTGTCGCAGCAGGTGGGCGCGGTCGGCGTCCGGCACGAGCAGCACGCCCGTGGCGTCGGGGAGGTCGTCGAGGACCAGCGTTCCCGGCTCGAAGGTCCGGAACACCGGACGGGCCTGGGCCGCGGGCAGCAGCACGACGGTCAGCGTGGCCGGCGGCTGCCAGCCGGCGCGGTTCGCGGCGGCGACCAGCACCTCGGAGCCCACGCCCGCGAGCAGGTCACGGGCCAGTTGTTCCAGGTGGCGCTCGTGGGCGAGGCCTCGCGCGGCCAGTTCGTCGGCGTGACCGGCGGCGCTCGCGGCGGACAGCTCGTCGATGTAGGCGAACGTCAGCTCGGCGAACTTCGCCACCTCCGCCGCCGGCAAACCCGCTGGTACGGCGCCCGCGGCCAGGCCTCGCCACGCCACCCGCGCGCCGACGCGGTAGGCGCTGAGCAGGGCGTCCATCGAGCGGCCGTCCCGCACCTCGCCGCGGCCCAGTTCGTAGGCCGCCTCGCTCGCGTCGCCTCCGGTGGCTGTGCCGCCCGCCAGGTCGAGGTAGTGTCCGAGCGCCGTGCGGACCGCGCGGCGGATCGTGCCACCCATGCGTCCCGAGAGCGCGTTCTTGTAGCTCGGGACCTCGTCGATGATCGCCTGGACGACCTCGTCCGCCGTCGTCCTCAGCACCGACCGCAGAGCGGTGACAGTTTTCTCGTCGAGCGCCAATTCGGTGGCTCTCTGAGTTGCGTGACTCATGGTTTGTTCCCTGCGAACAATTTCGTCGAGCAGATTCACGTCGTACGGACAGGACTTTACGCCCTGTGGCGCATCAAGCTGGAGTCATGACGAGTGCCGCCCTTCGCAGCAGGGCGTGGAAACTGCTGGAACTGGTCACGACGCCGCTGCTGCCGTCCGACTACCTCGACCTGGTCAGCCCGCTCCGGTCGGGCGCTGACCTGCGCGGTCGCATCGAAGCCGTCCATCCCGAGACGGATGACGCCGCGACCATCGTGATCCGGCCCGGCAAGGGCTGGCGCGGTCACGTCGCCGGCCAGTACATCCGGGTCGGGATCGACGTCGACGGCGTGCGCCTGTGGCGCGCGTACTCGGTGACGTCACCGACGAGCCGGTCCGACGGCCGCATCACGATCACCGTGAAGGCCATCCCCGGCGGCAAGGTCAGCAACCACCTGGTCCGCAAGGTCAAGCCGGGCACGGTCATCCAGCTCGACCAGGCCACCGGCGAGTTCGTGCTGCCGGCGGCGAAACCCGCCAAGGTCCTCTACCTCACGGCCGGCAGCGGCATCACCCCCGCGATGGGCATGCTGCGCGACGCCCGGCTGACCGACGTCGTCATGGTCCACTCCGCACCGCGCCCAGAAGACGTCATCTTCCGCAAGGACCTGCACGACCTCGTCGCGGACAAGGCGCTGAAGCTCGTCGAGCTGCACACCGACACCGCCGGCATGCTCGACATCACCCGCCTGGAAGACCACGTCCCCGACTGGGCCGAGCGCGAGACCTGGGCCTGCGGCCCTGCCGGCCTGCTCGACGCGGCGGAGGAGCACTGGGCGAAGCACGGTGTCGCCGACCGCCTGCACACCGAGCGGTTCCGGCCGACCGTGGTCGTGGCCGGCGAGGGTGGCGAGGTCACGTTCGGCAAGACGGGCAAGACCGTCGCAGCCGACGGTGGCACGCCGCTGCTGAACGTCGGTGAGGAGGCGGGCGTGCTGATGCCGTCCGGCTGCCGGATGGGCATCTGCTACGGCTGCGTCACGCCGCTGAAGTCCGGCGCGGTGCGGGACCTGCGCACCGGCGAGATCACCCAGGCCGAGGACAGCCCCACCGCCCACGTGCTCGTCCAGACCTGCGTGTCCGCCGCGGCGGGCCCTTGCGAACTCGAACGCTAGCCAGCGCGCCCACCACAGACATTCCTTCCCCCCGCGAAGTGGCCCTCCCCCAGCCACTGCTTCCCGGAAAGCGAGATTCATGACCGCCATCGATCCCACCGCCCACCTGTCCGACGAGCAGATCGAAGAGCTCGGCCGCGAACTCGACGCCATCCGCGACGAGGTCATCGCGAGCCGTGGTGAGAAGGACGCCGCCTACATCCGCAAGGTCATCTCGGTGCAGCGCAAGCTGGAGCTGACGAGCCGCGGCATCCTGCTGTTCTCCCTCTTCCCGCCGGCGTGGATCATCGGCACCGCCGGCCTGTCCGTGGCGAAGATCATGGACAACATGGAGATCGGCCACAACATCCTGCACGGCCAGTGGGACTGGATGCGCGACCCGAAGATCCACTCCACCACCTGGGAGTGGGACCACGTCTCGCCCGCTGAGCAGTGGAAGCACTCGCACAACGAGCTGCACCACACGTACACCAACGTGATCGGCAAGGACAACGACCTCGGCTACGGCATCATGCGCGTCGACGAGGACCAGAAGTGGCACCCGATGCACCTCGGCCAGCCGCTGTGGAACTTCATCAACGCCTGCTTCTTCGAGTACGGCATCGCCGCGTACGACCTGGAGCTGGGCAAGAACCTGCACAAGCGCCGCCGCAACAACCCCGAGTTCCGCGCGCGGGCCAGGGCGGTGGGCCGCAAG
>JASLAV010000806.1 GCA_030146905.1 Lentzea sp.
TCAGGCCCGCACCACGGGCTGTTCGTTCGTCATCGGCTCGTCGCTGAGCTGCGACCCGATGTTCAGGTTCGGCAGCACGTTCCGCGCGAACTTCGGCACCTTCAGGATGACCTTGGTGCCCGCGTTGGGCGCCGTCTCGACCACCAGCGCGTACTCGGCGCCGAAGACGGTCCGCATGCGGTCGTTGATGTTGCCGATGCCGACGTGCGCGCCCGTCTGGTGGGCGTCCTTGATGTCGTCCAGCCGGTCGGGGTCCATGCCGACGCCGTCGTCCTCGACGCTGATCAGGGCCTCGCTGCCGTTGTCCTCGGCGGTGATGGTCAGCATGCCGCCGCCGGGCTTCTTCGCCAGGCCGTGGCGGACCGCGTTCTCCACCAACGGCTGCAGCACCAGGAACGGCAGCACGACCTGCAGCACCTCGGGCGCGATCCTCAGGCGGACGCTCAGCCGGGCGCCGTAGCGGGCCTGTTCGATGGTCAGGTAGCGGTGGATGTTCGTCAGCTCGTCTGCCAGCGTCGTGAAGAGGCCGTCCGTGCGGAACGAGTAGCGCGTGAACTCCGCGAACTCCTGCAGCAGCTCACGGGCGTGCGCCGGGTCGGTGCGGATCAGCGACGAGATGGTGTTCAGGGCGTTGTAGACGAAGTGCGGTGAGATCTGGGCCCGCAGGGCCTTCACCTCCGCCTGGGCGAGTGCCTGCCGCTGCTTCTGCACGACCTCCAGCTCCAGCTGGGTCGAGACGAAGCGGGCGGTCTCCTCCGCCATGCGGATCTGGCGCTTCGAGGCGACGCCGGACACCACGATCAGCGTGCCTGCCACGTCGCCCTCGACGACCAGCGGGACCACGACGACGCTGTGCAGGGAGCACGGGCCCTGCAGCTCGCAGCCGAGCTTGCGGTGGTCGACGTGTTCCTTGTGGCAGTTGTTGATGGCACGGGCCACCGTGTCGCGGAGGTACTCGTAGTGGTCGTTCGCGCCGCCGTCCCACGACAGGACGGTGCCCTCTTCGTCGGTGATGGCGACCGCGACGCACCGGAGCATCTCGCGCAGGTGGGGTGTGGCCTTGTCGGCTGCCTCCTGGGTCAGGCCCGCGCGGAGGTCGCTCGACGCCTTGGACATCCGGTCGAGCATGTCCATCACAGCATCCTCGACAGAGGTGCTGACTCGTCGAGCGCGGCACAGCATCACGAAGAGGCCCAGAACGGCCAGGGTCGCGATCACACCGAGCACGGCGCGCTCGGTCAACAGGTCGCCCACATGGCACATGCTCTGCTGAGGTGGACCGGATAGCAAGAGGCGGGTTGCGCGTACCCCCGGACGGTCCACCAGCGCGGGTAGACATCCGATGAATTTGGGGAGAAGGTGTGTCCGTGAAAGTGGCTCTCTTCGCGACCTGCCTCACCGACACCTTCTTCCCGTCGACGGCGCGCGCGGTGGTGCGTCTGCTGGAGAGGCTCGGCTGTTCGGTGGAGTTCCCCCTCGACCAGACGTGCTGCGGGCAGATGCACTTCAACACCGGCTACCGGGAACACGCCAAGCCCCTTGCCCGCAAGTACACCGACGTCTTCGGCGGCTACGACTACGTGGTTGCTCCATCCGGGTCATGCGCGGGCATGGTCAGGGAGATCCATCCCACGCTCGGCGAGTCCCCGCCGCGCACGTTCGAGCTCGCCGAGTTCCTCGTCGACGTGCTGGGAGTGACGGACGTCGGCGCGTGGTTCCCCCACCGTGTCACCTACCACCCCACGTGCCACTCGTTGCGCATGCTGGGCGTCGGCGACAAGCCGTTGGCGCTGCTCAGGTCCGTGAAGGCACTCGATCTGGTGGAACTGCCGGACTCGACGCACTGCTGCGGCTTCGGCGGCACCTTCGCGGTGAAGAACGCCGAGACGTCCACGGCGATGCTCGCGGACAAGATGACCAGCGTGCTCACCACCGGCGCCGAGGTCCTGTGCGCCGGCGACAACTCCTGCCTCATGCACATCGGCGGCGGCCTCTCGCGGTTGCGCGCGGGCGTCCGGCCGGTACACCTGGCGGAGATCCTGGCTTCGACGGAGGAGGACCCGTGGCGCGCAACCCCGTGACGTGGCTGGGCAGTCCGACCTTCCCGGAGGCCGCGCACAAGGCGCTGGCCGACACCCAGCTGCGCCAGAACCTGCGCAAGGCCACCGGGACCATCCGCGGCAGGCGGGCGGCCGCCGTCGCGGAGATGACCGACTGGGAACAGCTGCGGGTGGCGGGCGAGCAGATCAAGGACGACGTCCTGGCGCGCCTCGACACGCTGCTGCTCCAGCTGGAGGAGTCGGTCACGGCACGCGGCGGCGTCGTCCACTGGGCGCGCGACGCCGAGGAGGCGAACCGGATCGTGCTCGGCCTCTGCCGGGAGGAGGGCGCGAACGAGGTCGTCAAGGTCAAGTCCATGGCCACGGCGGAGATCGGGCTCAACGAAGCACTCGAAGCCGGTGGCGTGCAGGCGATCGAGACCGACCTCGCCGAGCTGATCGTGCAGCTCGGCGACGACAGGCCGTCGCACATCCTGGTGCCCGCGATCCACCGCAACCGCTCGGAGATCCGCGAGATCTTCCAGCGC
>JASLAV010000850.1 GCA_030146905.1 Lentzea sp.
GAACGGCCGCCGATGCCCTTCTCGTTCCAGGTCGGCATGGAGGGCAGGTCCTTGGCGATCAGGTCCTCCGCCTGCTGGTAGATCTTGATCGCCTCCTCCTCGTTCGCGGTCTCGTCCGCCTTCTTCAGCAGCGCGTCGACCTCGGGGCTCGAGTAGTTCGAGTCGTTCGAGGAACCACCGGTGCGGTAAAGCGGGTTGAGGAAGTTCTCGATCGACGGGTAGTCGGCCGACCAGTCGGAACGGCTCATGCCGGTCAGCTGCTTGCCGTCGACGATCTGGCGGAACGCACCGAAGTTGGTGGCACCGACGAACTCGCACTCGACGCCCAGCGCCTGCTTGATGCTGTTGCACGCCGCCTCGAGCGGCTCCTTGCGGCCACCGTCCTGGTTGGACTGGATGGTCAGCTTGCCGGTGAAGCCCGACTCCTGGAAGAGCTGCTTGGCCTTCTCCGGGTTGTACTTGCAGTACTCGCCGCAGGTGTCGGCGCGGTAGCCCTTGATGCCGGGCGAGACGAAGCTGGTGGACGGCACGTACGAGCCGGCCAGCACGGTCTTCGTGATCTGCTCCCGGTTGATGGCCATCGAGACGGCCTGGCGCAGCTTCACGTTCTTGAACGCGTCGATGTACTGCGGGAACGCGATCGCGCTCTGGCCGAGCAGGTTCGCGGTCACGACCTGCTCACCGAGGTCGGCCTTGTACTTCTCGCCGACCTTGGCCGACGGGGGCAGCGCCTCCATGAAGTCCAGCTTGCCCGCGACCAGGTCCTGGTAGGCGGTCTCCTGGGAGGAGTAGATCTTGTAGTCCAAGGTCTTGAAGTGGACCTTGTCCTCGCCCTTGTAGTCGTCGAAGCGCTCCATCTTGATCAGCGCGTTCGGCGTGCGGGAGACGAACTTGACCGGACCGTTGCCGATCGGCTTGGCCTCGGCGGCCTTCGGGTCGGCGAAGAACGAGTCGGCCATCGGCGAGAACGGCGTGTAGCCGATCATCGTGGTGAAGACCGAGGTCGGGCCGTTCAGGGTGACCTTGAACTCGTAATCGCCCACGAGCTCGAGACCGGACATCTTGTCCTTGGCCGGCTTGGCGTTCTCGTCGGCCGGGTGGACGTCGGAGAAGCCCTGGATCACGGAGAAGAACGACGCCGCCTGCTGCGCGTTAGGCGCGTACGCGGCCCAGTTCCAGGCATCGACGAAGTTCTTCGCCTTGACCTCGGTACCGTCGTGGAACTTCCAGCCCTGCTTGATCTTGATGTTGTAGACCTTGGCGTCGGTCGTGTTGATCGACTCGGCCATCAAGTTGTAGGGCGCGCCGTCTTCCGCCTTGTACCCGACCAGACGCGAGAACAGGGAGTCGGTGACCTTGCCACCGCCCGCCTCGGTCGTGTTGGCCGGGAACAGCGTGCTCTTGGGCTCGGTGCCGTAGATGGACACCGTGCCGTCCGGGTTGTCCTTGCCATCAGCGGCGTTGTTACCGCCGCCACCACCGCCGCCGCATGCGCTGAGCGTCATGGCGAGCGCGGCTGGCAGAACCACCCACGCAACCCGTGATCGCGACATCAGTCTCTCCCGCCTTTCCCCGGCGCCGCCGCAGATATTGCGAGCGCGCGCCTCCCCGGGAGGTCTCGTCCACCTCCCAAAACGTGAGAGGACGTTAACCGGGGGTTCCGACAGTACGCGCATCGAAAGCGGTCACAAACTCGTCACGATCACCTCAAGAGCACCTTAATTCGGCGCTAGACCAGCGAAAACGCGATGCCGTCGAGGATGTCGTGCTCACTGCACACGAGCGTGCGAATACCCGCGCGATTCTCCAGTTCGTCGGCAATCGCACGGAGTACCACTGCTCCACCGCAGATCACGTCCACCCGACCGGGGTGCATGGGCCCCAGCGAGGCACGCTCATCATGCGTCATGGAGAGGATACGGTCGGTGATTTCGCGAACATTGTCAAGTGTGATGCGGCTGAGGTGAATGTCGTCGCTGTTGTACACCTCCAGCCCCTGTACCAGGGCTGACAATGTCGTAACGGTGCCGGCGACGCCGATCCACGTCTTCACCTTCTCGGCGGGCACCACCGAGAAGGCTTCTTTGACCACCTCGCGCGCAAGCGCTTCCGCCTGCTCGATTTCGTCCTTTTTCGGCGGATCGGAGTGGATGAACCGCTCGGTCAGCCGCACGCAGCCGATGTCCATCGACCGCGCGGCCTCGACCTCCGCGCCGCTGCCGAGGACGAACTCGGTGGAACCACCACCCAGATCGGTGACGAGGAAGGGTCCCTCTTCCGGGTCAAGGTCGGCCACCGCGCCGAGGTAGGACAGGCGTGCCTCCTCGTCCCCGGTGATCACCTCGGCGGGCGCGCCGAGGATCGCCTCGGTCATCCCGAAGAACTCGTCGCGGTTGCTCGCGTCACGCGTCGCACTGGTCGCGACCATGCGTGCGCGCTCGACGCCTTTGCGCTGCATCGTGCGCGCGTAGTCCAGGAGAGCCAGGCGCGTGCGTTCGATGGCGTCGGGGTGCAGCCGCCCGGTCGCGTCCACGCCCTGTCCAAGCCGGACGATCTTCATCTCGCGGTGGACGTCCCGCAGCCAGGCCGTGCCGTCGTCGCGCTTGGTCACGTCGGCTACCAGCAGCCGGATCGAGTTGGTCCCGCAGTCGATGGCCGCAACGCGCGACATGGGCACTCCTCAGTGGTTCCGATGTTCTTCGGCAAGCATCGCGTACACGAAGAGGTCGCCCCACTCGCCCTTGAAGATCTCGTTGTGCCGGAAGTGCGCCTCCCTGCGCATGCCCAGGCGTTCCATCACCCGCCACGACGGCTCGTTGCGCGGATCGCACTCCGCGGCGATCCGGTGGAGCCCGAGCTCCTCGAAGCCGAGGCGGAGGACAGCCCTGGCGGCCTCGGTGGCGTAGCCCTTGCCGCCGAACTCGGGGTTGAAGACGTAGCCGAGCTCGCCCTGGCGGTTCTGCTCGCTGATCCACTTGAGGACGACGTCGCCGATGACCCGGTTCGCGTCCGGCTCGTGGACCGCCAGCGCGAGCCACTGGCCTTCCTCGACCAGCTCGTCCTGTCCCATCTTCTTGGTGAGCAGGTCCGACGCCTCTGCGCGGCCGACCTCTTCCCCGTAGAGGTAGCGGTAGACGTCGGGGCGGGAGCGGTAGGCGAGGAGGTCGTCGAGGTCGGCGGGCGCGAAGGGGCGGAGGAGGAGGCGGTCGGTCTTCAGCGGGTAGTCAGGTCGCACACGCGCACCCTGCCAAGGACGACCGCCCGGCGCCTCAGAGTTTCCGGTCGGAGCTCACGAGGTGGAGGAACGCGTCCCACGCCTCCTCCGACACCGGGAGGTGGGTGGCGGGCGCCTTGCTGTCGCGGATGCCGATGCCGTGCCCGACCTCCACGCACTCGCTTCCTGATGCGCTGTAGCTGCTCCTGCGCCACGTCGCCATGCGGCACGCCTCCTCAGAACACGATGCTGTTGATCAGCTCCCTCGATTGTTCCGGGTCCAGGGCATCGCGATCCAGCCCCTTCAACGTGGCGACGTACATGTCCAGCGTGGCTTTGTCGTCCAGGAACAGGCCGGTGTTCAGGTTCTCCACGTAGACGACTGGCTCGAACTTCTCGTAGACGAGCAGGGTGAAGTTGCTCGCCAGCCCGGCGTGCGCACCGATGGCGGTCGGGACGACCCTGAAGGTGATGTACCTGCGCAGCAGCATCGTCATGATGTGTTCCAGCTGCGTCCTCATCAGGGCAGGGCCACCGACGGGCAACCGGAGCGCCTGCTCGTGCACGTAGAAGACGAACTCCCGCTCATAGCTCAGGACCTTCTGACGGTCGAGCTTCGCCCTGATCAACGCGTCGATGTCGGCAGGCGTGAGTTTCCGGGTCGACTTCTCAGCGACCTCGCGGATGTAGCCGGCGATCTGGAGCAGACCTGGGACGAGGTTCATCGTCCAGACGTAGATCTTGCTGGCGAGCTTCTCCTGGTCGATGAGGCTGCGCAGCTGGTCCGGCACGCCATCCTCCGGGAACAGCAGCCAGCCCTTCTCGCGCGACTCCCGGTACAGGCTGAGCACGTGCTCGACGTCAGCGTGTGGCGCGCGGCAGTAGGACAGTAGCCGGACGAGGTCGAGCTCGCTGACGCCTCCCTTGCCCCGCACCACGTCGGAGACCTTGGCCTCCTGCCAGTCGAGCAGCTGGGCGAGTCTGCGCTGGGTCATGCCGCTCTGCTCGATGGCGTACCGCACGCCATTGCCG
>JASLAV010000856.1 GCA_030146905.1 Lentzea sp.
GAGCGGTCTCCTCGGCTCCAGAACCAGAAGCAGCTGCGACATCGCTGCTCAGCAAATCGGTGTTGCTCACACATGTCCTTCCTGACCAGGCCCCGCCTCCTACGCGGCCCAGCGGACCCGTCTTCCCGCTTCAACTGGGGAACGACGGTCAGTCCGATGCAGACGGAAGCACACACCGCTTCCGGCAAGCACGGGACTTTTGTCAGGTCACACGGCGATCGGGTGCCTCTTTTGCGTCCGCCCCGCCCGCACGGCACAGAGCCGGAACACAAAAGGATTGCGACCCGGAACGAATGTCCGGGCGCGACACCGGCGCCCGTGCGCGCGGTGACTGATCGCCCCCGAGGGTAGACGCCGCTGTCCGACCATGCAACAACCGGGGTCGGGCGTGTCAGTCCAATGGCCGTACGCGCACGCCGGCCTTGTCGACGTCGAGTCTCCGCACGTCGAAGCCGTGCACGTCGACCTCCTCCGGAAGATCACCGAAAGCGATCACTGTGGGTCCCGCTCCGGACACGCAGGCGGGAACCCCGAGCTTGCGAAGATCGTTGATCACCCGAACGGTGTCGGGCCACGCGGGCTCGCGGTAGTCCTGGTGGAGGCGATCCTCAGTCGCGGCAAGGAGAACGGACGGGTCGGACGTGAGCGCGTGCACCGCCAGGGCGGCCCGCCCCGCGGCGTGCGCGGCGTCCGCGTGCGGCACTTCGGCCGGAAGCAGGCCGCGGGTCGTCTTGGTGGACGACTCCTGCGACGGGATCAGCACGACCGGGCGCACGCGTGCGTCGGGGTCCATCCGGACGGACCGGTAGCGCTCCCCCTCCGACCAGGCCACGACCAGGCCGCCGAACAGGGAGGCGGCGACGTTGTCCGCGTGACCTTCGAACTCGGCGGCGATTTGCAACGCGTCCGTGTCCAACTCGCGACCCGTCAGGGTGAATCCCGCTGCGACACCCGCCACGATGGCGGCGGCCGACGAGCCCAGCCCGCGTGCGTGCGGGATGGTGTTGCGGCACCTCAGCGCCAGCCCGCCGGTGTAGCCGGCGGCGCGGACGGCCCGCACGACGAGATGGGTCTCGTCGAGCGGGACCTCACCCGAACCCGCGCCGTCCACGACGATCGAGAGGCCGTCCGCCGTGGCGACCTCGACGTCGTCGTACATGCCGAGCGCCATGCCCAGGGCGTCGAACCCCGAACCGAGGTTCGCGGTCGACGCGGGGACGGAGACGAGGAACCTCACGCCAGCTCCAGCGCGTGGGCGACGGCGCCGGGGTCGACGGGCACCGGCTCGACCTCGGTGGTGCCGAGCAGCGCGGTGTCGGGGTCCTTCAGGCCGTGGCCGGTGACCGTGCAGACCACCGTCGAGCCCTTCGGCAGGCGGCCGTCCTCCGCGGTCATCAGCAGACCGGCGATGGACGCGGCGGAGGCGGGCTCCACGAAGATGCCCTCCGACGACGCCAGCAGCCGGTACGCGGCGAGGATCCGCTCGTCCGTGACGGCGTCGATCAGGCCGCCGGAGGAGTCCCGCGCGTTGACCGCACCGGTCCACGACGCGGGGCTGCCGATCCGGATGGCGGTCGCGATGGTCTCCGGGTTCGCCACCGGCTTGCCGGAGACCAGTGGCGCCGCACCGGCGGCCTGGAAGCCGAACATCCTCGGCAGGCCCTGGTCGTAGGAGGTGTAGCCCTTCCAGTACGCGGTGATGTTGCCCGCGTTGCCGACGGGCAGGCAGTGCACGTCCGGCGCCTGCCCGAGCACGTCGCAGACCTCCCACGCGGCGGTCTGCTGGCCGACGAGCCGCACCGGGTTGACCGAGTTCACCAGGGTGACCGGGTACTCGGCCGCGGTCTTCGACGCGAGCTCCAGGCAGTCGTCGAAGTTGCCGTCGATCTGCAGGATCTTCGCGCCGTGCATGACGGCCTGCGCGAGCTTGCCCATCGCGATCTTGCCGCTGGGCACCAGCACGGCCGCCGTCAGCCCCGCCTTGGCCGCGTACGCGGCGGCGGAGGCCGACGTGTTGCCGGTGGAGGCGCAGATGACCGCCTTGAGACCGGACGCGAGCGCGTACGTCATCGCCACGGTCATGCCGCGGTCCTTGAAGGAACCGGTCGGGTTCGCACCCTCGACCTTCACGTGCACGTCGCAGCCGGTGACCTCGGAGAGGCGGCGGGCGTGCACCAGGGGCGTGCCGCCCTCGTGCAGCGTCACGACCTCCGCGCCCCCGGGGATCTCGATGCGGTCCCGGTAAGCGTTGATGAGTCCCGGCCAGCCGGCTCTCGCAGCGCCGCTCATTCTTCGCCCTCCACCCTCATCACGCTCACGACCCCCCGCACCACCGGGAGACCGCCGATCTTGTCCACAGTGGACCGCAGCGCGGCGTCGGTAGCCGCGTGCGTGACGATGACCAGGCTGGCGTCCTCGATCCGGCCCTCCTGGCGCACGGCGGCGATGCTCACGTCGTGCTCGGCGAACACCGCGGCGACCTGGGACAGGACGCCGGCCTTGTCCGCCACGTCGAGGCTGATGTGGTAGCGCGTGGGCGTGTTCCCCATGGGCTGCGCGGGAAGCGCGGCGTAGGCCGACTCGCGCGGACCGCGTCCGCTCGCGACCTTGTTGCGCGCCACGGCGACCAGGTCGCCGACGACCGCGCTCGCCGTCGGGGCGCCACCGGCGCCCTGCCCGTAGAACATCATCTCCCCCGCCGCGTCTGCCTCGACGAACACCGCGTTGAACGCACCGTGCACGCTCGCCAGCGGATGCGTCCTGGGGATCATGGCGGGGTGGACTCGAACGGCGACTGACTCCTGGCCGGACGGCGACACCACGCGCTCGCAGATCGCGAGCAGCTTCACCGTGCGGCCGAGGCCCTTCGCCGCCGCGATGTCCGCGGCGGACACCGCGCGGATGCCCTCGCGGTACACGTCCGACGCCGTCACGCGCGTGTGGAACGCGAGGGAGGCGAGGATCGCGGCCTTCGACGCGGCGTCGAACCCGTCGACGTCCGCGGTCGGGTCGGCCTCGGCGTACCCGAGGCGCGAGGCCTCCTCGAGCGTCTCGGCGTAGCCGGCGCCCGTGGCGTCCATCGCGGACAGGATGAAGTTCGTCGTGCCGTTCACGATGCCCATGACGCGCGTGATCCGGTCTCCCGCGAGGGATTCCCGCAACGGGCGCAGCAACGGGATCGCGCCGGCGACGGCGGCCTCGAAGTACAGGTCGGCACCGGACGCGTCGGCGGCCTCGAAGAGGTCGGGGCCGTGCTCGGCGAGCAGCGCCTTGTTGGCGGTCACGACGGACTTGCCGTTGCGCAGGGCCTCCAGCAGCAGGCCGCGGGTCGGGTCGATACCGCCGATGACCTCGACGACCACGTCCACGTCGTCCGACTTCACGAGCGCGGCGGCGTCCGTGGTCAGCAGGTGTTCCGGCACCTCGCGGTGCTTGTTCGGCCTGCGCACGGCGATGCCCGTGAGCTCAACCGGCGCGCCGATGCGCTGGGTGAGGTCCTCGGCCTGGTCCGTCAGCAGGCGGACTACCTCCGTGCCCACCGTGCCGCACCCGAGCAACGCGACACGAATGGGTTTCACGGGGCCCGTCTCTTTGACTGACACTGCCTATACCTCCAGACGGAACAGATCGTCCTCGGTCTCGCGACGCAGCAGGAGCCGCGCCTCTCCGTCGGTCACCGCGGCGAGCGCGGGCCTCGGAAGTCGGTTGTACCCGCTCGCCATCGAGTAGCAGTAGGCCCCGGTCGCAGCGATCGCCACGAGGTCTCCCGGCGCGAGGTCGTCCGGCAGCCAGCAGTCGCGCACCACGATGTCGCCTGACTCGCAGTGCTTGCCGACGACGCGGCACAGCACGGCCCGCGCGTCGGGCTCTGCGGCGCGCGAGACGAGCCTGCAGTCGTAGACCGCGTCGTAGAGCGCCGTGCGGATGTTGTCGCTCATGCCGCCGTCGACGCTGACGTACCGGCGCCGCGCGCCGCCGTCCAGCTCGATGTCCTTGATGGTGCCGACCTCGTACACGGTGACCGTGCCGGGGCCGACGATCGCGCGACCGGGCTCGACCGCGATGCGAGGCATGCTCAGGCCGTTGTGCTCGCACTCCTTCTGCACGATGTTGTGCAGCTGCCGCGCCAG
>JASLAV010000878.1 GCA_030146905.1 Lentzea sp.
GCCCGTTTGAACGTTGCGTCCACCAGGAACGTTGCTCCATGGAGACGTTGTGCCGGACCGAAGACCTCGCCGCGGAAACTGTGGGCGATCATCACGTGATCGCGGACGGTGATGCTGAACAGGGTGACCTCCGCTGTGCGGTCGGGTTACGGTGCGATCTCGCATCCGAGCGTAGCTGCACGCTCGGGAGGCGCCTGGTGACGAGGGGACCCGAGATGTTCGAACAGGCCTTCAACGAAGACGACGTGGCGGAGTCCGATCTGGTGACCCGCCGCGGCACCTTCCGCGCAGTCGCGTTCCGCGCGGACGGTCACGAGCACATGGCCCTCGTCTACGGCAAGACGAAGCTGCGCGAGAACGTGCTGGTCCGCATCCACTCCGAGTGCATGACCGGCGACATCTTCGGCGCCATGCGGTGCGAGTGCGGCGAGCAGCTCGACGCCGCTTTGAACACCATCGTGCGAGAGGGCAACGGCATCCTCGTGTACCTGCGTGGACACGAGGGCCGCGGAATCGGTTTGGTGGCAAAGGTTCGCACGCACGTGCTGCAGGACGCCGGAATGGACACCCTGGACTCCGCCACGTCGCTCGGCCTACCGGTCGACGTGCGCGACTACACGCCCGCGGCGCGGGTGCTCAAGCACCTGCGGGTCCAGTCCGTGCGGCTGATGTCCAACAACCCCGACAAGATCGCGGCGTTGGAGGACAACGGGATCGCGGTCACCTCGCGCGTGCCGTTGCTGATGGCGCCCAACCCGCACAACATCGCGTACCTGACGGCGAAGCGCGACCGGCTCGGTCACGACCTGCCGCAGGTCGACTCGTTCACACTGCCGCACGCGCGCTGATCACCGCTTTCCCGGTGGTCGAGGACGGCCTCGGCCACCGCCCGCGGTCAGATCGTGACGACGACCTTGCTCCGCGACCGTCGCGAGTGGACGTACTCGATCGCGTCGAGGCCCTCGGACAACGGGAACTCGCGGTCCACCGGCGGGGTCACCTCGCCGGCCTCGATCAGCAGGCGCAGCTCCTCGAAGACCTCGCCGCGTTCGGCCGACATCAGCGCGGTCAGCTTCTGCGGCACGAACAGGTTCAGCGCGGCCGCTGCCAGCGCCCGTTCGAACCCGCCCGTCAGCGATCCCCCGGTCTCGGCACCGACCAGCACCAAGGTGCCGCGCGGGGTCAGGGCCCTGCGCAACCGGGACAACGGCCGGTTCCCGCCGCAGTCCAGGACGAGGTCGTAGGTGCCGGTGAAGTCCGCGACCGTGTAGTCGACGACCTCGTCGGCGCCCAACGACCGCACCAGCTCCACTTTGGGCGTGCTGCACACGCCGGTCACGTGCGCGCCCAGAGCTTTCGCGATCTGCACCCCGTACGACCCGACACCACCACCGGCGCCGATCACCAGAACCCGTTGCCCCGCCTGCACGTCGCGCAGACCCTGCAGCGCGGTCCCGCCCGAGATCGGCACCGCGGCCGCCTCCGCGAACGAGATCCCCTCCGGCTTGCGCGCCAGCCGGGAGACGCGCGCCACGGCGTACTCGGCGAACGACCCCTCGCACGTGCCAAACACCTCGTCGCCGACGGCGAACCCGGTCACGCCGGAACCGAGCTCCTTCACCACACCCGAGACGTCGCGTCCGGGGACCGGTGACTTCGGCCCGCGGAACCCGTACCCGATGACCCGCACCAGGTACGGCTTCCCCGTGAGGAGGTGCCAGGTGCCCATGTCGACACCGGCCGCCCTCACCTCCAGCAGAACCTCATCCTGACCGGGCACGGGCACGTCCAGGTCACCGAGCACCGCCGATCCGTATCTTCGTTGCACGACAGCCTTCACTCGTCCTCCTCCGGGTACTGGAACACCTCTTCGAGCGAGACCCCGAACACGCGGGCGATCTTGAACGCCACCTCCAGCGAGGGCGAGTACTTCCCCTGCTCGATGGCGATCAGCGTCTGGCGCGTCACGCCGATGGCCGAGGCGAGATCGGCCTGCTTCATCTCGCCGTTCGCGAACCGCAGCGCGCGGATGGAGTTCGTGACCTTCGTCGGCTTCACGGCATCCCCCGCCGGTAGGCCGCGATCTTCGCCACCGAACCGAGCACGGCGGACAGCACGAAGCACAGGTAGAGCACGTTCGCGATCCAGAAGTGCGCCGCTTCCACCATGGCCAGCGCCATCGCCGACACACCACCGATGACGACGAACGACTGGCCGACGTGGTCGCCGAACCTGCCGATCTCGCGGTCCCGTTCGTCGACCTGCGGACCTTCGTTGCGCGCGGTGACGCCGAACCAGATCCCCGACACGATGCCGGCGACGATCCCGAGCCCCATCGTCCACAGCACCGCGCCGACGTAGGGCACCTCGGTCAACGGCCGCCCGTCGGCCCCGCTCAGCACGACCACCGCGTACACGGCATAACCGACCACGGCGATGACCGCCAAGGCCCACGCGCGCTTCTCTTCGAACGCCACGGTCCCGCTCCTGATGTCAAAGAAACCTGACATCACCAAGGTAAAGCGAACCAGACATCGTGTCAAACATCTTTTACACGTTCACCCGGAGGCCGTATGGCGGTCGACTACCTCCGATCGGACCCATTAGCGTGCGGCCCATGCTCCGTCCGATCCTTGTTGCGTGCGCGCTTGCACTCACGGCGTGCGGTCACGCCGTGACAACGGAACCGGCCAACGCGCGCACACCGCAGCACAGCCCGGCCGCAGCACCGCGCGTCGCCACGCCTGATCTCTGCCCGATGCCCGACAGCGGCTTCGAGTGCGACCTCCAGAAGCGGATCAAGGCGGCTCAGGCGTACGCGGAGACCAGGCCGGGCACCGTCGGCATCGTGCTGCGCGACCGCAAGGCGGGGGCGACCTGGCGCAACGGCAACGCGGCCGACATGACCTGGACGGCGTCGACGATCAAGCTCGCGATGGCCGTGAACCTGCTGGAGCGCCACCGCGCCGGCAAGATCAAGCTGAGCAACGACGACCGCGGGCTGATGACCGCGATGCTGCACAGCTCCGACGACGACGCGGCGAACACGCTGTGGACGCGCTACAACGGCGCGACGTTCAACGCGGCGTTCGGCAGGTACGGCATGACCGAACTGGTCCCCCAAAGAGGGTATTCGGCCGAGTTCCCCTACTGGGGCTTCGAGAAGTGCACGACGAACGACCTGGACCGGCTGATCAACCACGTCCTGGACGACGTGCCCGCAGAGGACCGCGAGTACATCGTCGGCCAGATGCGCGACGTGGGTCCCGAACAGCAGTGGGGTGTCTGGGGACCCGACTCCGGCGCGAAGAACGGCTGGTCGGAGGAGGACGGCGGCTGGGTGATGAACTCGGTCGGGTTCGTCGGGCAGGACGAGCGGTACACGATCGCGATCATGAACAACCTCAAGGGCGAGGGCGGCTACGACGAGGGCCGCGCCACCGACACGGAGATCACCCGCATCCTCTTCCGCTGAGCGGCCCGTCAGCCCTGGACCGACTCCCACAGGCACAGCACGGTGCCCTCGCTGTCCTCGACGTACCGGGAGAACCCGTAGTCACCCACGCGTTCCTTGGCGTTGAGCAACTTGCCGCCGGCGGCGACGACCTTGCGCCCCACCTCGTCGATGCTCGCGACGTCGATGATGAGCACCGGCCCCCGCGCGAACTCGGTCCGCGGCGAGATCCCGCCGTCCGAGTCCGCCTCGTCGACGGGGTCGCCGTCGGTGTCGACGAGCACGTAGTCGAACGGCAGCTTCTTCGCCGACCAGCCGAAGACGTCGCGGTAGAACCTCGTCGCGCGCTCGAGGTCGTCCGCGGGCAGCTCGAACTTGACCCTGGTCATCGCGCGAGGTCCGGGACCTGGGCGACGAGCTCCTCCGGAGCCGACAACCGCCACGCCTCGAACACGAGCTCCCCGAGCTCGTCGGCGTCGACACCCTCCAGGTGCACGACGACCCAGCCGAACCCGCCCGCCGTGAACTGCACCTCGAACACGTCGGGCCGTTCCGCCACCAGCGCCAGCTGCTCGGACAGCGTCTGCTTCAGCCCCGCCGTCCGCGTGCGCGGCCAGTAGTAGCCGAACACCTTGCCCCGCACGCGGAACGTGTCGTACTGCTGGCCGGAGGAGCGCGTCACCTCCGCGAGCGCGTCCACGATCTTGAAGAGCTGCCTGTCCGATGTCGCCACTGCCGACCCCCAAAGCCGAAGGCCCGCAGTATAAATCGGTCAAACCCGCACCGGTTGGTCCGTCACGCCCGCCGTCGACCTGACACGGCTGCGCTGGGTCAGCACCACGCACACGAGCACGACCGCCGCGGTCGCGAGAGCGGGCCAGCCGACCTGCTCGCCGAGGACCAGCGCCGACCACATGAGCGTCAGGACCGGTTGTGCCAGCTGGATCTGACCGATCTTGGCCACGCCGCCCGCCGCCAGTCCCGCGTACCAGGCGAAGAAGCCGAGGAACATCGAGATCAGTGCCACGTAGGCGAAACTGAGCCACACGACGCCG
>JASLAV010000879.1 GCA_030146905.1 Lentzea sp.
CACGACCTGGCGTTCGGGACGTCGCGGTGGTCCAGCAAGCTCGTCCACGGCGGTCTGCGCTACCTCGCGAAGGGCGACGTGAAGCTCGCCCACGAGAGCGCGGTCGAGCGCGGTGTCCTCATGACCAGGACGGCGCCGCACCTCACCCGCACGTTGCCGATGCTGTTCCCGTTGCACGGGAACGCGAACCACTTCGTGATGGCGGGACTGAAGGCGGGCAACGCGCTGCGGATCGCGGCCGGCACACCCGCCTCGGTGCTGCCGCGGCCGCGTCGGGTGCCACGGCAGGAGGCGCTGGCCCTGGTTCCCGGGCTGAACCCCGAGAAGCTCACCGGCGGTCTGCTCAACTACGACGGCCAGCTCGTCGACGACGCCCGCCTCGTCGTGGCGCTGGCCCGCACCGCGGCCGGGTACGGCGCGAAGATCATCACGCGCGCGAAGGTCGTTGTGCTGCAAGGTGATGGGGCCGAGGTCCTGGACACGCTCACCGGCACGACGTTCTCGGTCAGGGCCAGGGCGGTGATCAACGCGACGGGTGTCTGGGCCGGCACGCTCGCCCCCGTGCACCTGCGCCCGTCCCGCGGCTCGCACCTGGTCGTGGACGCGAAGACCGCCGGTCTCTCCGAGACCGCGCTGACGATCCCGGTCCCCGGCGAGCGCAACCGCTACGCGCTCCTGCTGCCCCAGCCGAACGGCCGCGCGTACCTCGGCCTCACCGACGAGCCCGTGGACGAGATCCCGGACGTGCCCGCCGTTCCGGAGTCCGATGTGGACTTCCTGCTCAGCACGGCTTCCGGTGTCCTGCGCAGGGAACTGACCCGAGCGGACGTGATCGGCAGCTACGCGGGCCTGCGCCCGTTGCTGGAGGCCGAGGGGACGACCGCGGACCTGTCCCGCCACCACGCAGTGCTGAGGGCGCCGAACGGCGTGATCACGGTCGTCGGCGGCAAGCTCACCACCTACCGGAAGATGGCGGCGGACGCGGTCGACGCGACCGGTGCGACACGGGTCCTGTGCCGCACCAAGGACATCCGCCTGGTCGACGACAGGCCGGCTCCCACCACGCCGATCGCACCCGGTGTCACCGAGGCCGACGTCGTGCACGCGATCAGGCACGAGGGCGCGCTGGACGTCGACGACGTCCTCGACCGCCGCACCCGCATCGGCCTGGTGCCGCTGGACCGGGAGAAGGCGGCGCCGGAGATCGCGAAGCTGCTGGCCGCGGTGGTGAACACGGCATGAAAAACGGGGCGCCCGTAGGGACGCCCCGCTTCTCAGCGCAAGAACGAGATCACTCGCCGATGACCGGCTTCGCGGCCTTGGGCGGGTCGACGAGCGCGTCGCCCTCGATCCGCACCTTCCGCTTGTGCTCGCCGTCGCCGCCCTGCTGACCGCCGGCACCGGCGGCCATCGGCATGCCGCCCATCATCCCGCCGGCCGCACCACCGGGACCGCGCGGCGCACCACCGGCAGCGGCGACGGCAGGAGCCGCGGCACCGGCCGCACCCTGCGACATGACACCGGCCGCACCACCGAACTGCGTCGCCGCGGTACCACCGGCACCACCGCCACCGGCAGGGCCGCCGCCGAGACCGGCGGGCATTCCGCCGTCGCCTCCGCCGCCCATGCCCTTGGGAGCGCCGCCCCCGCCGCCGCCACCACCGGCCGCCGAGGCGGCGGACGCGCTGTGGTCGGTCGTCGGCGGGCGGTACCAGTCGGTGTTCGCACCGGTCGTCGGCGTGGTGCCGATCGTGGGGGGCTTGGGCACGCCGCCACCGGCCGTCGTCGTGGTGTCGGGCTCCCAGTGGCCGGGCACCCAGCGACCGCCACCGCTGCCCGTGCCACCACTGCCCGTGCCGCCACCGCCGGAACCGGAACCGGAACCGCCGGGCGGGGTGTAGATGGGGCTGACCTGACCACCGGAACCACCGGAGCCGCCACCGGGCGGCCGGGTGCCCGTGCCCTGTCCTGGAGGCGTGTAGATGGGCCGCACCGAGGGTCCGGCGCCCACACCGGATCCCTGGCCGTAGGGGCCCTGCCAGCCGGTCGCGTCGCCGCCCTGGTAGCCGGGACGGACGTTGCTCAGGCCGTCACCGCCGGTGTTGCGGCCGGGGGCGCTGCCGCTGACACCGCTCGTGAACGTCCCGCCGGCACCGCCGTGGGCCCGTTCCTGCTCGGAGCCGCTCAGGCCGTCGAAGCCGCCCTGCGTCGGCCGGCTGATGCCGCCCGCGCTGCCGCCGCCGCCCTTGTTCGCCATCGAGGAGATCGCGTCGATGACCTGCTCGGCGATCTTCGCGATGTTGGTGACCTGCTTGATCAGGTTCATCAGCTTCTGCACGGAGCCGACGAGCTTCTGCAGGAAGTCGGCCAGCTTCTTCGCGTAGTTGACCGCGGTGGTGACGATGTCCGCGATCGCGCCCGCGATGGCCGCGCCGAAGGTCAGGAACGACGCCGCGAGCCACTGGATGATCTTCATGACCATGTCGGACACGGCCTGGCTGATCAGGTCCATGATCATCTTGCGGACGGTGCCGACGAGCTGGCCCGCGCCCTCGACGGCACCCGCGATGCCCTCGACCGACTTGGCGAGCGTCTCGAGGCCGCCCGCGTGCTTCTTGGCGGCGGCGCGGTAGCCGTCGGCCGCCCTGCCCTGCCACTCGCGGGTCTGCGTGACGCAGATCTTCTCGTACTCGTTCGCGATGCCGTGGACCTGCTTGCCCGCGGACTTGAAGGACTCCGCCATCTTCGCGATGGACTCGGGGCTGCCGAGCAGGACGTCGAACGGCTCGCGCAGGAAGTCGACGTGCTGGATGGCCCAGCTGAAACCGGCGGAGAGGAAGCCGCTCAGCGGGTTCGCCGCCATGCCGACGATGCCCATGGCCGAGTTCGCGATGCCGAGGCCCGCGTTGACCCAGTCGCCCCGCTCGATGGCGGAGTAGGTGCCGGAGATGGTGCTGATCAACTGCTGGGGGTCGGTGCCCGTGGCCTGCGATGCGGGGGCGTTCATCCCCGGCCTCCCTGGAAGCCGAACATGGTGTCGAGGTCGACCTGCTCGTACTGCTCGATGGTCTCCTTGAGCCCGCGGCCCATGTCCATCAGCGAGTTGGCGGCCTTGCCGAGCCCGTCCTGCGACAGGCCTGCCTGCTGGAGGACGTTCTGGGC
>JASLAV010000943.1 GCA_030146905.1 Lentzea sp.
CATGGCCTCACCCGAACTGCACAGGTTCACGCTGCCCAACGGCCTGCGGGTGGTGCTCGCCCCCGACGCCAGCGCACCGGTCGTCGGCGTCAGCGTGCACTACGACGTCGGCTTCCGTTCCGAGCCGGAGGGGCGCACCGGGTTCGCGCACCTCTTCGAGCACCTGATGTTCCAGGGCAGCGAGAGCCTGGAGAAGCTGGCCCACTTCCGGCACGTGCAGTCGTCGGGCGGCACGTTCAACGGGTCGACGCATCCCGACTACACCGACTACTACCAGGTGCTGCCCTCGGCGGCGCTCGAGCGGGCGCTGTTCCTCGAGGCCGACCGCATGCGCGCGCCGAAGCTCACCGAGGAGAACCTCCGCAACCAGATCGACGTGGTGAAGGAGGAGATCCGGCTCAACGTGCTGAACCGCCCGTACGGCGGCTTCCCCTGGATCCTCCTGCCGCCGGTGCTGTTCAAGACGTTCGCCAACGCGCACAACGGCTACGGCGACTTCGTCGACCTGGAGAGCGCCACGGTCGACGACTGCGCGGAGTTCTTCGACACCTACTACTCGCCCTCCAACGCGGTGCTGACCGTCGCGGGCGACCTCGACGTCGAGACCGCGAAGACGTTGGTGGAGAAGCACTTCGGCGACGTGCCCGCGCGGCCGAAGCCCGAGCGCCCCTCGTTCGCCGAGCCCGCCCCGCAGGGCGAGGTCCGCCACTCCCACGGCGACGCGCTGGCCCCGCTGCCCGCGATCGCGATCGGCTACCGCGTGCCGGACCCGGTCACCGACATCGACGGCTACCTCGCGTACCTGGTGCTCGCCGGCGTGCTGACCGACGGCGACAGCTCGCGCCTGCAGCAGCGCCTCGTGCACCGCGAGGGCATCGTGATCGACCTGAACGCCGGCTGCGGCCTGTTCGGGCCGCTCGAGGCCCGCGACCCCGACACGTTCAGCATCACCGCGATCCACACCCCCGAGGTCTCCCCCGACCAGGTCGTGACGGCCATCGACGAGGAACTGCAGAAGCTCGCGCAGGAACCGCCGTCGGCCGAGGAGCTCGCGAAGGTCACCGCCCGCTGGGCGTCGACCATGCACAAGGAGCACGACCGGCTCACGAACCGCACGCTGGGCCTCGGCTCGGCGGAGCTGCTGTTCGGCCGCGCCGAGCTCATCTACGAACTGCCTGAGCGCATCGCGGCCGTGACCGTGGACGAGGTGTCCGCCGCGGCCAAGGCGCTGCGTCCCGACGCCCGCGCCCTTCTTCTCGTCAAGCCCACCGGAGGAGCCCAGTGACCGCCTCGGCCAAGACCCACCGCACTGCCGAGGAAATCGGTCGTACCCCTGCCGGACCGCGCCCGCTGCCGGAGCTCGGCTCGCAGAAGGCGGCCGCCGAGCTGTCCTCTGTGGACACCGTGCTGCCCAACGGGCTGCGCGTCATCACGATCCGCCGTTCCACCGTGCCGATGGTCGAGGTGCGGCTGCGCGTCCCGTTCGCGGACCCCGCCGAGTCGAGCTCCGGCTCGCGGCACGCCGCCGTGGCGGAGATCCTCGCGAACACCGTGCTGACCGGCACCGCCTCGCGTTCGCGCGTGCAGATCGACACCGAGCTGGCGCTGGCCGGCGGTGAGCTCGACGCCGTGGTCGACCCCGAGCGCCTGAGCTTCACCGGCAACGCGCTGGCCGCGGGCCTGGGCACCGTGCTGGACGTGCTGCGCGACGTGCTGACGTCGGCGTCGTACCCGGCCGACGAGGTGGAGCGCGAACGCGGCCGTCTCGTCGAGCGCATCACGATCGCCCGCTCGCAGCCGAGCGTCATCGCACGTGAGGCGTTGCAGAAGGTGCTCTACGGCGACCACCCGTACGCCAAGGAGATGCCGGAGGCCGACGAGGTCGCCGCCGTCTCCCGCGAGGACGTCGTGGCGTTGCACGCCAAGGCACTGCTGCCGCGCGGATCGGTCCTCGTGGTCGTCGGCGACGTCGAGCCGTCGGAGGCCGTCGCCCAGATCGGTGAGGCGCTGGCCGCCTGGCAGGGCGAGGGCGAAGCCGTCCAGCTGCCGCCGCTGCCCCCGGTCAAGGGCGGCGACGTGCTGCTGGTGCACCGCGCCGGTGCCGTGCAGTCGCAGATCCGCCTCGCCGCGCAGGCGATCCCGCGCACCGACGAGCGCTACCCTGCGCTGCAGCTCGCGAACCTGGTCTACGGCGGCTTCTTCTCGTCCCGCCTGGTCGAGAACATCCGCGAGGACAAGGGCTACACCTACAGCGCCCGCTCGCACCCCGAGTTCACCGTCCACGGCGCCACGCTGCTCATCGACGCGGACACGGCGTCCGACGTGACGGCGGCGGCGCTGCTGGAGACCCGCTACGAGCTGGCGCGCCTGGGCATGGTCCCGCCGTCGCAGTCCGAAGTGGACGTCGCGCGCAGCTACGCGATCGGCACGCTGCTCACCAGCACGTCCTCGCAGTCCGGCCTGGCGTCGTTCGTCGTGAACCTCGTCGCGCTCGGCCTGGGCATCGACTGGCTCATCGCGCACCCGCAGCGGCTGCAAGCCGTGACGCCGGAGCAGGTCGCGGCGGCGGCGCTGGAGTTCTTCGCGCCCGGCAACTTCACCGGTGTGCTCGTCGGTGACGCCGAGCAGCTCAAGCCGAAGCTGGCGGCACTGGGCGGAGTGGCGCTCCAGTGACGTTCGAGCTGGCCGCACTGCCCGCGCTGTCGCGTTCCGCGATCGACCGGTCCGAGCCGTTGCGCGGCGACGAGGAGAAGCTCGCCGCGCTCTGGCCCAAGGCCAGGATGATGGTGGTCGACACGCGCGGCCGGACGTTGGTCGCCGGCCGCGGCACCCGCGTGGTGGACCGGCCGGCTCCGGAGTTCGGCGACCTGCCGCCCGTCAACGCCGTCCTGCTCGGTGAGCAGGACGGCGTGGCCCACTTCGCCGTGCTGATGCCGGCGGAGGAGGACGAGCAGACGCCACCCGCGCGGGCCTGGGCAGCGCCGGAGCTGACCGACGAGCCGCAGTGGCTCGACCTGCGGCAGGCCGGTGCCACCCTGGACGACCAGTCGGCGGGGTTGTTCACGACCGCCGCCGCGCTGTTCCAGTGGCACCGGCTGGGGAAGTACTGCGCGAAGTGCGGCGCCAGGACCGTCCTGGAGAAGTCGGGGTGGGCCTCGGTCTGCTCGGGCTGCGGGCGGGAGGAGTACCCGCGCACCGACGCGGCGGTGATCTGCCTCGTGCACGACGGAGCGGACCAGGTGCTCGTGGCCCGCGGCCCCGAGTGGCCGGAGGGGCGGTTCTCCGTCCTCGCCGGCTTCGTCGAGGCGGGCGAGTCGCTGGAGGCCTGCGTGGCGCGGGAGGTCCTGGAGGAGGTCGGGGTCGCCGTTTCCGGCATCCGCTACCTCGGCTCCCAGCCCTGGCCGTTCCCGCGGTCGCTGATGATCGGGTTCGAGGCCGTCGCCGACCCCGCCGAGCCGCTGCTGCTCGCCGAGGGCGAGATCGCGGAGGCCAAGTGGGTGTCGCGCGCCGACGTGCGCAAGGCGATCGAGGAGCCCGGCAGCGTTCCCGGACTCGGGCTCGCCGGTGGCGCGTCGATCGCGTTCCGCATGCTGCAGAGCTGGTCCGGAGCCCACTACACGGGGTGATCCTCCGTCCGTTCAGCCGATTCGGCGGCGTAGCAGGGCTGCGCCGATTAGCCTCTTGCGATGTGGCGTAGTCACGTACATCACACCGATCGCGAGGGTACTCATGAACAACCCCGAGTTCGAGGCGCGCAACGCGGCGTTGCGCAACCAGGTCGACTCGATGCTGGCGAACCTCGAACGGCAGACTGCCGAACTGAAGCAGGCGCAGAGCGAGGCGATGGCCAAGGTTGGCCGTGCGACCTCGCAGGACGGTCTGGTCGAGGTCACGGTCAACGCCGGTGGCATCGTCACCGGCGTGACGTTCGCGCCGTCGGCGTTCGACCGCAGCACACCGGAGAAGCTCGGCCAGAGCGTCGTCGCGACCATCCAGAAGGCGGCCCTGAACGCGCGCGACCAGGCCGACGCCGTGCTCGCACCGTACCAGGAGGGCATTCCCGACCTGCCGGACCTGTTCCCCGGCATGCCGTCGATCAGGGACCTCATCCCGGCTCCGCCACCCGTCCCGCAGTCGTACGCACAGCCCGAGGCGCAGCCGCAGCCACAGCGCCGTGACGACGACGAGCCGCCGGAGTCCTTCATGGACCGTCGAGGGAGCCAGTGGTGACCAGCTTCGAGGTAGACCCGACCGCGCTGCGCTCGGCCTCGCCGAAGTTCTCGGCGGCGGGCGACAAGCTGCAGGCCGCCTTCGAGACCCTGCGCGGCGTGCTCGACGCGAACAACGGCTGCTGGGGCGGCGACGAGGCGGGCCAGGAGTTCGCCAAGACCTACCTGCCCATCGCCGACCAGGCGAAACAGGCGTTCCCGGCGCTCGCCGAGGGCATCCACTCGATCCGCGAAGGCCTGGACGCCTCGGCCGACACCTGGGAGGCCGCCGACCAGGGCGGCGCCAAGTCGTTGGGAGGCAAGTGAGCCATGGGCATCGAGATTCCCGGCGCCGTCCAGTGGCTCACGCCCATCGTGGTCGGCGCCTCGTGGCCGGAGGGCGACGAGACCAAGCTGCGCGCCATGCGGGACGCGTGGGAGGCAGCCGCCAAGTCCGTCGGTGAGGTGCTCAGCGACGGCAACAGCGCGTCGTCGGCCGCATTGGGCTGCATGAACGGGCAGACCGCGGAGAAGTTCAACGAGTACTGGCAGAAGTACACCGAGGGCGACGCCTACCTGGTCAACCTGCAGCAGATCTGCACGGACCTCGCGGCGGGCTGTGACAGCGCGGCGCTGGGCATCGAGTACACGAAGCTCAGCATCATCGCCGCCCTGATCATCCTGGCGGCGCAGATCGCCGCGATGATCGCCTCGGCGGTGGCCACGTTCGGCGCGTCGACCGCGGGCATCCCGATCGCGCAGGTGGCCACGCGCACCTTCGTCCAGATGCTCTTCCAGCAGTTGCTCAGGCAGATCGTCATCAACCTGGCCATCAACGTCGGCGTCGACGTGGCGATCCAGACGCTCCAGGTCGTGACGGGCGAGCGGAAGTCCTGGGACTTCGGCAAGACGGTCGACGCGGGCATCGCGGGTGTCGCGGCAGGCGTCGCGGGCGGTGCGGTCGGAGCGGGTAGCGCCGCGCTCGGCAACGTGTCGAAGAACTTCGTGCAGGCCGCCGGTCGTGGCGCGGTGGAAGGTGCCATCGCGGGTGCGGGCGGCAACGTGCTGAACAACCTCGCCCACGGCAAGGTCGAGGCGAAGGACTTCGGCTCGGCGATCCTGTCCGGGAGCGTCTCCGGCAGCGTCGGCGGTGCGGTCGGCGGTATGCAGAACAGGCACGAGGGCCTGTCGAACACCTGGGACACCGGAACCCATGTGGATCCCGAGACCGGCATCCGCACCACCAGCGGGCAGAACACGCAGGGGCACACCTACACGACGCCCGACGGGTCGACCACGCGCGCCAACACCGAGGGCAATCCGTACCACGGTGGCTGGGGGTCCGAGAACGCGGGCAAGATCCCCGACGAGGGCGGGCCGAACAACGTCAACGACCCCGAGGAAAGCGACTACCAGGTCAAGTCCTCGGCGAACCCGCCGCGAATGGTCGGGCGGCTCGACCTGCCCGACCCGCCGCGTACGTAGTCACCGCCAGGGCTGCCAGCCGGGAAGCGGGGCGTGGTCCGGACGGGTCTCGCCCCAGTCACGGCTGTCCGGCGGCAGCGCGTGCTGCTCGGCGAACCGCATCCGCCCGCGCACCCGCCACCAGTCGGCCAGCAGCCACGCGGTCAGCGTCACCGAGATCAGGAGCCCTGCCCACCCGATGGCGCCGATGAACAGGAACATCCAGACGTACTGGCCGGTGAACGCCGCTGCGAACAGCCGCCACCCGATACCGGCGGGCGCGTAGGTGCCCCGGCCCATTCCGACCGTCCGCCGCACGGCCCACTGACGCAGCACGCGCCACTCCTCGGCCGACATCCGGACGGGCGGTGTCGGCGTCCCACGGCGGGACCGGATCAGCTCGGCGAGTTCACCGGCCTCCGTCACCGGCAGGATCCACTGCTGCGGGCGCGCCACCAGGCGTAGCAGCGGGTTCTTGCCGATGGTCGTCGTGGCGCCCGTGGGCGCCGGCCACCGGTGCACGTCCGGCGTCGAGCCCGGTTGCACGAGGGTGACGTCACCAAGCCACATGGCTTGTGCGGGGACACCCCGCGCCTGCGACCTGTTCGGCTTGTGCACCAGGCGATCTCGCTGCACGCACAACGTCGCGCCGTCGCGCAGCGGCACCCGCACCTCGACGTCGCGACCGAGGTTGGCGCCGAGCCGGAACATCCGTCCGCCGAGGTAACCCAGGGCCGGGCACAGCACCAGCAGGACGGGAACCCAGAGGTGACCGCCCTTGCCGATCAACCAGAGCGCGCTCACCGGCACCGACAGGAACGCCACCCGGCCCCAGACACGCGGGACGTTTCGGTTCAGCACCCACACCACGCCCGCGAAACCCGCGGCGGTGAGCATGATCCACGACACGGCGGGCGTGGTGAGCAGCGCAACCACCGGCAGTACAACGGTTCCGGTCAGCGCGAGCGTCGCGCCGACCAGCCAGCGCACCGCGAGCGAAGGCCCGGTGAGCGACACAACCGGCCCCTCGACCGGAGTGGTCCGATCCCCGGTCGGCGGTGGAGCGTCGCCGACCTCGTCGAGGACGCTGTCGGTCCGCACGGCGGGAGTGGAGTGGACCTCGGGCAGGCTCGAGACCCTCGATCGCACCAGGGAGACGAACTTCTGCGGATCATCGACCGGCAGCACCTGCTCGCCCGAGGTGGTCCGCAGCACCACGACGTCACCGGGTGGCACGGGAAGCCCCCGGCCGTCGGACAGCGTGATCCACGGCGCCTCGCCGGGGACCGCCTGCCGCGTGCTGATGCCGAGGAGGTCGCCGAACCCGTAGGACACCTTGGTCGGTCCGCCGGAGGCCATCCGCCCGCCGCCGGACATCGCCGTGATCTCCAGGCCGCGGTCGGTGACCTCGACCGCGTCGTTGTACCAGCTGGGCCGCGGGTCGACGCGGAACTCGAACAACACCTTGCCCGGCGCGCGCTTCGACGCCAGGTGCGCCAGGTAGGTCACGACGAGCGGCAACCCCACGATGATCGCCATGTTGAGGGCGGGCGACCCACCGCCACGAACGACCACGACCGCGATCGCCACCGCGGCGGACACGCCCAGCGCGACGAACGGCCAGTGGTGCGGTTTCATCCGTTCCCCCGGAAAGCCATGGCCGCCATCTTGGCGAGAACACGCGGTGAACGCACCTCCGACGCTCCGGAGGACGACTCCGGGATCAGATCAGTGACGGCAGCACGTGCTCCTCGGTGACCATCAGGCCGGTGGTGGCCATGGTCTCGGCCAGGTCGGCGTCCCAGCCAGCGTCGGCGGGGCGGCTGTTCAACGTCGGCAACTCGACACCGCGCGCGATCAGCGTCGCCACGGCCTCGCGGTAGTCGGCCGCGGACATCCGCCAAGCCGTGCCGCCGGTCCACGCGAGGACCTCGTTGGTCGCACGAACACCGGCGGGCGTGAAGTCGTTGTGACAACGGACGGTCTTGCCGTCGAGGTGGTGCTTCGCCTGCGGGGTGAGGCCGTCCGGCAGCACCATCAACGGGCCGGGCACACCGGACTCGAGCAACCGCGGGCTGCGGACGACGAGGACCTCGTCGGCGCGGAGGGTGTCGTTGAGCGTCAGGTAGCCCTCGGACGTCAGCACCGCGCCGGAGTACGCGTCGGGAAGAACGCCGGAGCGCTCCCAGTCGGTGCCGGCGAGCTGCAGGGCCTTCCCGACGACGCGGGCGAGCGGACGGCCGTCGTCGAGGTCGTTGCCCGCCAAGGCGAAGCGGGTCGTCCACCGCCGAGGGTCCGCCTGCAACCGCGCGAGGATCGCCGCGGCCTGGTTCGCGATCATCGGCAGCGCGGGCTGGGGGATCTTGCCGTACTTCCGCACGTGCGCGATCCACTCGGCGGCCCACGACGCGTGCAGCAACCCGTGCTCCCGCAGGGCGAACCTCAGCACGGCGTCCGCGGTCGAGGACTCCTGGGCGCTCGACATGCCGACCGGCCTGCCGTGCACGGACTCCAGGACCTCCGGCAGGGTGCTGCCGTGCGCGCGGAGGTGTTCGTCCAGGCGTGCCAACGAGATCTGGCGGCGAGCCGGGTGCGCGATCGGCTTGCGCAGCAGCTCGCCGAGAACGGCGGCGGTGCGGGCGTCCTCGACGCGGAAGCTGAACGCCGAGCGGCCGCCCCCTTCCACGGTCTCGCGGGCGAGGCGCCAGAACTCGGCCAGCTCGGGGGAGTCCATGTTCACGCCATCACCCTAGTTTTTCGATTCGGCGTCCGCCGATGCTGGTTCTGCGTACTCTCGGTCACCGGGAGGGTGCGCTGTGACACGAGGGATGAACCTGTTCGGAGGCGATCCGTCCGAGGTCGAGCGAGGGCTCGACGAGTGGGTGGCTGGCTTCGAGCAGAAGGCCGCGCGCTACCAGGAGCTCCAGCACGAGGTCGAGGGCGTCCGCGTCTCGGAGACCAGCCCGAACGGTGCCGTCACGGTGACGATCGACGCCAACGGCGTGCTCGTGAACGCCGAGTTCACTGATCGCATCCTCAACACGACGCCGGACGAGTTGAGCCGGCAGCTCCTGACCGCGATCAACCAGGCCAAGACGAAGATCGCGGGCCGGGTGCGCGAGGTGGCCGGGCAGGTCGTGGGCGAGGAGGCGGGCAGCCGCATCACCGGCTACTACGAACAGAAGTTCGGCGCCGTGGTCGAGGAAAAGCAGCCGCCTCCCCGCCGCGACCACGACGAGGACGAGGGCTACGGCACGGTCTACCGCTGAGCACAGGGGGAAGCGAACACATGGCGGGCTTCGAAGTTGCCCCTGCGGACCTGCGCGCACACGCGGGGAAGGTCGACCACCACGCGGCCACCGTGGGCCAGGCCGTGGATGCCGCGAACGCCGCGATGTCCGACGACACGTACGGGCAGATCTGCCAGTTCCTGCCACCGCTGTTCAACGAGCTGGAACAGACGGCGCGTGAGGCATTGCGGGCCTGCCAGCGAGGTCTCACGACAACCGCCGAGAGTCTGCGGGCCTCGGCGACCCACTACGAGAGCGACGACAACGCGATCGGCGAGAAGCTCCGGGGCATGCGATGACCGGCAACCCGCTGATCGCGCAGGAAGAGGACTCGACCCGGTGGTACACGGGCATCGGGATCGCGGAGTCGATCAGCGATCTGGTGCAGGGCATCGAGAGCGGCAACTGGGTCGACATCGGCCTCGGCGTGACCACGACGGCGCTGGAAGCGCTGAGCCTCTACATGGACCCGATCGGCTCGGTGGCGTCGAACCTGATCTCGTTCGTCATCGAGCACGTCGGTCCGCTGCAGGACATCCTCGACCAGCTGGCCGGCAACGCCGACGGCGTCGCCGCCCAGGCGCGGACGTGGCAGAACGTCGCCAAGGCCGTCGGCCAGGTGAAGACCGAGTACGAACGCGAAGCCATCCAGGACACGTCGAGCTGGACGGGCACGTCCGGTGACGCCTACCGCAAGCGTGCCGCGGACACCGGGGCGTTGCTGGGCGGTGCGGCCGAGGCGGCGAGCGGCATCGCGAGCGCGGTCGAGTTGTCGGGCATGCTGGTCGGCGTCGTGCGGGAGACCGTGCGTGACCTGATCGCCGATCTCGTCGGACGGTGTGTCGTGTGGGCGATCGAGGCGTTGACGATCGTCGGCGCACCGGTCGTGGCGGCGCAGGCGGCGACGGCGGTCGCGAAGTGGGCGGCTCGCATCGCCCAGATCATCAAGCAGCTCGTGCGGGCGTTCGACAAGCTCAAGCCGTTGCTCAAACGACTCGGCGAACTGCTCGAGCAGGTCCGCAAGAAGATGGACGAGTTCACCGGCCGCAGGGGCGGTGACAAGCCGCCGAAGGATCCGAACGACCCGCCCGGCACCACGAGCGGCGGTGACCCGTTCGACGACCTGTCACCGGCGGAACGGGAACGGCTGATCAACGAGCTCATCGAGGACAGCAACAAGGACTTCCCCCTGACCAGGGCCAACGCCGAGGCCATCCTGCGCGGCGGGCCGCCGGGCACGACCCCCGAGGTGGCCGGGCCCGGCACGGAAGGCGCGGACGTGGTGTTTCGCGACAAGGACGGCAACATCGTCGCGGCCCGTGAAGCGAAGAACACCGATGGCACGTACAACACGTTCAACGGCGAGCTCAAGCAAGCCACCAAGCAGATCGGGAACAACGGCGAGGTCTGGTTCCAGGTGCCGCCGGACACCGACGCCGACTCGTGGATTCGGCGCTGGCAGGGCCAGCGCACCGACGAACAGCTCGCCAAATACGGTGACGTCGTCGTGGTCGTTCGAGACTCCAGCGGCTTGGAGATCGGTCGGTACGACCTGGGCCAGCGGTTGCCGCCCAAGTGAGGAGATGAGGAGCAGACGTGAGTGAGTCAGCGTGGCTGGTCAGCGACGCCCATCAGGTGCAGCTCGGCCTTGGCAAGCCCATCCGCCGGGAGAACCGCACGGTCGACCACTTCTGGGACGGCACGCAGAACTCCCGCAACTCCGACCTCACGCGGGCGTTGTGGAAGTTCCTCGCCGACTTCGGTGACCAGCCGCTGCGCGTGGTCTTCAGCCACAGCCCTGAATACTCGAAGACCGCGGGCTATCGGATGATCGGCAACGACGCCGCTGAAGACATCGACTTCCCCGAGTACCTCCACGACTGGCACGGCTGATCAGGGGTCCACCCGGTCCAGCGCCGCGCCGTCCCACGTGGTCTGCGTGCATGCCACACCGCGGCCGTTCTTCGGCCGCAGCACGTCGAAGATGTGCATGCGCGGGATCTTGTCGGACACGCCCCACCCGCTCGGCCAGGTGATCACCCAGTCCATGTCGAGGTCCACCAGCAGGCCCAGCATGCGCGCGATCGTCG
>JASLAV010001107.1 GCA_030146905.1 Lentzea sp.
GAGTGGTACTTCCCCTTGGCCACGTGGCACCTCACGCTTCTGCAATTCCCCAATCCAGTGAATCGACCTTACCATCGGCCGATTGGATACATACTCGCACCGTTCGGATCGCCACGTCAGCCCGCGTGGAGTCGACTCCAGCACTCGACGGGGCACGGGCGTGATCGGCCGTGTTCAGGAACTCGACCGGCTGAAGTAGATCGCCGAGACGGTAACGACATGTGGTGCTGTCGCTGTGGTCGTCGGTGAAGCGGGCATCGGTGACCCGGCTCCTCGAATAGTCCGCCGAAGTGGCCTGTGCGCAGGGATTTGGCGAACTGCGATTCATCGGCTCGGAGATTGGGTCCCGCGCCGCCTTCGCGGCGCTGCGCGATCTGCTCCATCCAGTGCTCATCCAGATTGCCGAGTTGCCGGCACGTCAGCATCAGGCTTTACCGACCGGGTTCGGCGTGGCAGACGGTCCCGAGCCGGAAGCACTCCTGATCGGCCTCGCTGTGCCCGGCCTGCTGGAGCAGGTGGTGACACGGCGGCGGTTGCTGGTCGTCGTCGAGGGCCTCGGCTGCCTCCCTGAGGCCGGCTCGGCACATCTTCCCGGCATCGTCGCTGCGGACCTGTCGCCGGTGTGCTGGGCATCATCCACGACTTCGTCGGGTTGAACCCGTTGCGTCGCACCCTCGCCGCTGACAGCGCGATCACCCAGGGAATCGCCTTCCTGTCGCGAGTTCTCGGCGTGCAGATCGAGTAGGAAGTCTGTTGTGGACTGCAGCTCGCAGTTCTCCGCAGTGCCTGAATGCGCTGTTCTCTTGTGGGAGGCGCGGTTCGCAGGCGCACGGCGTTGAAATGTCCGCAGCGCCGCCGGGTGGTTCGGCGTCGAGGTCGGGTTCGGGCACGGCGAGCGGCCGGGAGCCGGCCGGAGGAGCGTCGCTCGTCATCGAGCAGCCCTTCCAGAAATGGCGGCAGTCGAGGTTGCCGTCAAGTTGGTTGGATGGTGCTCTATCGATTAGAGTCATCTTATGGCGAGGTCCGGTACGGCGGTTGCCGACAGCAGGTTCCGCGGCTGTTCTCCCGAAACGCTTCGCCGATGACCGCGATGCCGGCTGTCGGGGCAGTCGAGCAGTGCCCTCTTCGCTTCGGCGGCCAGCCGCCGCTCGGCGTCGTCGAAGGTTCCGCTTCGACGGCTCACGAGGCTGAACCACGCGTCCTGTCCGACCTGGAACCACAACAGGCCGCGTGTCCTGTGCGGACTTCGTCATCGGGCGGACACCGGTCACGCCACGTCATCCTGAGCCGGGCGGCCGAGTTCTCCCGGTTCGTCCTCGCGGGACGCTCGGTGACCAGTGGTGAGCCTCGGTGATCGGCCGGACCAGTGAACTGGAACAGCTCCAGCAGGTCGCCGGGACGGTGACGACCGGCGGGGCGGCGTTGGTGATCACCGGTGAGGCCGGCATCGGCAAGACCCGGCTCGTGGAGCAGTTCAGTGAACTCGCTCGTGCGGAGGGGTTCCGGCAACTGTCGTGCAGCGGCCTGGAGAGCGAAGCCCACGCCGGGTTCGCGGGGCTGCACGAGCTGATCCATCCTGTGCTGGGCGAAGCGAAAGCGTTGCCGGAGCGACAGCGCCAAGCGTTGTTCACGGCGTTCGGGATGGCCGAGGGGCCCGCGCCGGAGGGGCTGCTGATCGGTCTCGCGGTGCTCGGCCTGATGGAGGAGACGGCGGCGCGGCAGCGGTTGTTGCTGGTGGTGGAGGACGTGCAGTGGCTGGACCCCTCTACCGCGGAGGTCGTCAGATTCCTGGCACGACGGCTGAGTGCGGCACCGATCCTGCTGCTGGCGACAGTGCGCACGGCGGTCGGCGACCCAGCACCGGTGAAGACCATGCCCGGCACCCGCATCGATCTAGGTCCGTTGTCCGGAGCCGACTCGGCGAGCTTGCTCGACAGCGTGGCCCCGGACCTGGCACCGGCCAGCCGTGCACGCGTCCTGCAGGAAGCGGGAGGAAACCCGCTGGCCTTGCAGGAGATTCCCGTCGCGTTGCGAAAGCGCGGACTGGAACCGGAACAGCCACTTCCTCCGCTGCTGCCCACCACTCGCCGCCTGGAACAGGCCTTCCTCGAACAGACCACAGGTCTACCCGCCGCGAGTCAGGAACTCCTGCTGCTCGCTGCGGTCGGTGGCGAGCTGACGCTGAGCGATCTCATCGCGGCGGCGCGACATGGCGGTCTTGGCTCCGAGGACCTCGATCCCTTGGAGCACAGTGGGTTGGTGAAGGTGTGGGAGGGCCGCGTGCGGTTCTGCCACGCGCTGCTGCGTTCCGCCGTCTACGGGGCGGCGTCATCGACTCGGCGCGCCGATGCCCACCGTGTGCTCGCCGCGGTGGCACAGGACCCGATGCGGGCGGCGTGGCACCGCGCCGCAGCGGCCAATGCCCGCGACGAGGACATCGCGGCCGAACTGGAGGCCGCCGGTCTGGGAGCGGCGCAGCGAGGTGCTCTCGCCGAGGCGGTCAGTGCGCTCGAGCGTGCGGCCGCGTTGTCACCGGAGGCGGCACCGCGCGCTCGCAGGTGGGCGACGGTCGCTGAGTTGGCACGCCAAGCGGGCCGCACGAACGACGTGCTGGGCGCTGTCGAGCAGGCCAGGCCGCTGGCTGCGGATGCAGCGGTGCTGGTGGAGCTCGCGGGCACCGAGATCGTCAACAGCCTGATGTCGGGGCTGCCGTCGCCTGGTGAACGAAGCCTGGTGGCGCTGGCTCGACGACTGGCGGGTCCGGACGGAGGCGATCATCGCGCCGAGCGGATCCGGTTGCTGTGGGCCACCGCCGTTCAGGTCACCCTTCGCCACGGCGTGCAGCACAACGCCGCTGAGGTCTTGGCCGAGCTGATGAAGGCCGACCCGGATCTGCGCGACCCGCTGCAACTGATCGGCCTGGCCCTGCTGGATCCGCTCGGGTATGCCTCCCAGGCGCGGCCGCGGCTGGAGACGCTGCTGCCGCCGGTGCTGGCCGAGCCCAGGGTCCTGCTGAGCCTCGGGCTGGCGGCCGAGACGGTGCAGGACCTCCCCACCGCGCTCGCCGCCCTGACCGCCGCGCGCACCAATGTGAACCGAAGCGGTGCGTTGGGCGATGAAAGCCACGTGCTCGCGTGGCTGGCATGCCATCGTGTGCTCGCAGGTTCCCTGTACGAGGGCGTTGCGGACGCGGCGATGGCCGAGCGCATGGCCACCGATCTCGGGTTGTCCGCAGTCGCAACAGCCGCCGCCTCCTCCAGCGCTCTCGGGCTCGCGTGGCGAGGCGAACACGCCGAAGCCGTCGCGACACTCGACCGGGTCAGCGGACGCTCGCCGGACGAGCTGTGGGCATCCACGGCCGCGCGCATGGCGTGGGCGTCCGGTCACCTCGCGCTGCAGCGACGCAGCTACCGCGAGGCGTGGCTGGAGCTGAGCAAGGTGGTTGCTGACCGGACGACTGCTTTGTGGGCCCTCGGGGACCTCACCGAAGCGGCCGTCCGATCCGGTAAGGCCGAATCGGCGCGCCGCATCCTCGACGGCGTCGAACGGGATGCCGCCTGGTTGAGCTCGCCCCATCTGAACATGCTGGTGCAGCGGTGCCGAGCGCAGCTCGCCACGCGCGACGAGGTCGACGCCCATTACGAAGCCGCGTTGGCTCACGGACGCCGTGGAGTGGCAGCGCTGGAGCTGGCACGGACCCAGCTGGCCTACGGTCAATGGCTGCGCAAGGAACGGCGAGTACCCGAGGCGCGAGACCAGCTTTCCGCGGCTCTGCACTCCTTCGAGGAGCGCGGCGCCGCGGGGTGGGCCGGCCAGACGGCCGCCGAGTTGCGAGCCGCCGGGGTGCTCACCGTGCGTCGTCCGCACACCGGCCACTCGGGTGTGGGGGTGCTGACGCCGCAGGAGCTGCAGATCGCACGACTCGCCGCGGACGGACTGACCAACAAGGAAATCGCCGACCGGCTCTACCTGTCACACCGGACCGTTGGCGCGCACCTGTACAAGATCTTCCCCAAGCTGGGAATCACGAATCGTGCCCAGCTCAGGGAAGTCATGACGGACGTCGCTGTGCATCGAGGCCAAGCATGATCACCGAGCGCCGGTCGAGCGTCGGCACCTCGGCGACGGCTGACGGGTGGGCCTCAGGCCGTGCCGAGCACGCCGGACAGGAAGCTGATGCCCTGCGCGATGGCCGCCTGCGCGGCGCGGGTGCCGCGCAGGGGGTTGAGCCCGACGAAGTCGTGCACGATGCCCTGGTAGCGCACCGCGGTGACCGGCACGCCGGCCGCACGCAGCTTGGCCGCGTACGCCTCGCCTTCGTCGCGCAGCACGTCAGCTTCGCCGACGATGACGAGCGCCTCCGGCAGCCCCGCCAGGTCGTCGAGACTCGCCCGCAGCGGCGACGCGGTGATCTCGGCTCGCTGCGCAGGGTCGGTCGTGTACTGGTCCCAGAACCACTGCATGCCCTCGCGGGCGAGGAAGTAGCCGGTTTCGAACTGCCGGTACGAGCCGGTGTCGAAGTTGGCGTCGGTCACGGGGTAGAACAGCAACTGCCCGGCGAAGGAGATGCCGCCGCGCTGTTTCGCCAGGATCGTGGTGACCGCGGCCATGTTGCCGCCGACCGAGTCGCCCGCGACGGCGACGCGGCTGGTGTCGAGGCTCTGCTCCGCTCCGTGCGTGCGGACCCACTCCGCCACCGCGTAGATCTGTTCGATCGCCGTCGGGTACTTCGCTTCCGGGGACAGGCTGTAGTCCGGGAACACCACGGCCGCACCGGTTCCGGCCGCGAGTTCGCGGATCAGCCGGTCATGGGTCTGCGGTCCGCCGAACACCCAGCCGAGACCGTGCACGTACAGGATCACCGGCAGGTCACCCGTAGCGCCGACCGGGCGAACGATCCTGACCGGCACGGTGCCGGTCGGGCCGCCTGTGATCGTCAGGTCGGAGATGTCGGCGTCGGGCACCTGGCCGGGATCCGCCTGCACGCTGTCGACGATCTTGCGTCCTTCCTCCGGCGACAGCTGGTAGAGGAACGGAGGCGTCGAGTTCGCGTCGGCGAAGGCCTGAGCGTCCGGTTCGAGGACGGGCTTGGGGTCGGTCATCGATCTTGTTCCTCTCACGGCGACGAAGCCCGGTCGTGGGCTGCGGCTGACGCTTCCAGTCGCGGCGGAGGCAGGCATCTGTCACGCGACTCGATGTTGTGCCACGCCGCCACACCACTGACGCCGGCCTCTGCTCCTCTGAGACGGGTGACAGAAAGGGACGCTTCGTGATCGGCCGCTCGTCTGAACTGTCGTTCTTGACCCACCTGATCGACACGACGACGACCACCGGGCACACCGTCGTCATCGCCGGTGAAGCCGGGATCGGCAAGACGACGCTGGCCGAGGCCGCCGCACGGCACGCCCGCGATGCCGGGTTCCGTGAGCTGCGCTGCACCGGCTACCAGAGCGAAGCCACACCCGGCTTCGCCGGTCTGCACGAGCTGCTGCACCCGGTGTGGGACGACGGCTCGTCACTGCCCGTTCGGCAGCGTGCGGCCCTGCAGGCCGCGTTCGGGCTGGCGGACGATGCGGGTGTGCAGGACCTCCTGGTCGCGCTCGCCGCTCTCGGGATCCTGGAAGAGGCCGCGTCCGCACAGCCGGTGCTGTTGTACGTCGAGGACCTCCAATGGCTGGACGTCTCGAGCGCCGCAGTGATCAGGTTCCTCGCCCGCAGGCTGACCAACGCCCCGATCCTGCTGATGGTGACGATCAGGGCCGAGTACCCGGAAGCAGAGCTCTCCTGGGTACCGGCACAGGCCGTGCTGTCGTTGGAGCCGTTGACCGCGGGTGAGTCGAACGCGCTGCTCGATCATGTCGGCATCGAGCTGAGCGGCCGGGAGCGGTCGAGGATCCTCGACGAAGCCGGTGGAAATCCTCTCGCTCTGCGCGAGCTGCCCGTCGCCGTGCGCGAACACGGCGACGGTGGCGGCCTCCCGCAGGGTGTGCTGCCGACCAACAGCAGGCTGGAGTCGGCTTTCCTGGACCGGGCGGCGCAACTGCCGGAGAGAAGCCGACGTCTGCTCGTCCTGGCGGCCTGCGGAGAGGACTCGCCGCTGCCCGAGCTCGTCGCCGCTGCCAGGGAACTGGGACTGACGAGGGACGACCTCGATCCACTGGAACAGTCCGGACTGCTCACGTTTTCGGGGGACCGGTTGAGATTCCGCCATCCCCTCGTTCGTTCGGCCGTACATGGTGCGGCCTCCTCCGGGGAACTCACCGCCGCGCACCTCGCTCTTTCCGCAGCCGCCCAAGATCCTGGCCGGATGGCATGGCACCGCGCAGCGGGCACCTACGGTCGTGACGAGTCGCTGGCCGCCGAGCTGGAGGCCGCTGGCCAGACCGCGGCTCGGCACGGTGCTCGGTCGGAAGCTGCCGCCGCGCTGCGCAAGGCGGCCGAGCTCTCCCCGCAGGTCGACGAGCGGGTCCGTCGACTGTCGGAAGCCGCTGAGCTGGCGCGCCGGGCCGGCGAGCCGGACGCGGTCTGGCCGATGCTGCGCGAAGCGGTGCCGCTGGCGACCGAGCCCGCCACGATCGTTCAACTGGCCAGCACCGAGATCGGCACATCGCTGCAGGCGGGTGTGCCGGCGCGGAGCATCCGTGAGCTGCTGGTCCTGGTCCACCGACTGGCTGGTGCGGACCGCACCGGCCACCCCGAGGAGCGCGTGCGGCTGCTGTGGGCGATGGCGCTCGAGTGCTCGGATCGGCCGCACAGTGCCGAAGACGCGGCAGCGGTCGCCATGGAACTGGCGGCGATCGATCTGAGGCGGTGGGATCCGGTGCAGGAGATCGCGCGTGCTCTGGTCGACCCCGCTGAGCGGGCACCGGTCCTGAAGCCGAGGCTGCGATCGCTGGTTCCTCTCGTCGGAGAGGACATCCGGGTCTTGCTCTCGCTCGGTTACGCCGCTCTGGTACTGCACGATCTGCCTGCCGCGCGGTCGGCTTGGGTAGCCAGCTGCGACTACCTGCCCTCGCTGGGTTCCTCAGTGGACGAAGCACAACTCCTGGCCACACGCGCGAGCGTCGAAATCCTGCTGGGACGGGTGCGGGAGGCACAACAGCGTGCTGAGCTGGGTGTGCGGATCGCCGGTCACGCCGGATTGCCCGCGGTGGCCGCGGCGGCCGAGGCGGCCTCCGCCCATGCCCTCGTGTGGCGTGGTGAGATGACGGAGGCAGCGGCCGCCGTCCGACGCAGCCGGCGGCTGTCGAAGCAGACACCGAGGGCGCCCGAGGCGGCGTTGACCGCGTGGACCTCCGGGCTCGTGTCTTTTCACAGTCAGCGGTACGAGGAAGCCTGGACCGAGTTCCAGCAGGTGCGGACGTTCGCCCCGCTGGCCAGGATGGCTGTGGGCGACCTGACCGAAGTAGCACTGCGTTGTGGGAAAACTCAGGACGCCGCGGCGTTCGCAGCCCTTGTCGAGGCCGACGCCCAGGTCTTCGACTCACCTCACCTGTGGATGGTGGTGCACCGCAGCCACGCGCTCCTGAGCGACGGCGCGCAGGCCGCCGAGCACTACGAGCTCTCGCTGGAGCACGGCCGGCGAAGTGAAGCGCGCATGGAAGCCGCCCGGAGCCACCTCGCCTACGGGGAGTGGCTGCGGCGGAAACGGCGGATCATCGCGGCTCGCCACCACCTCGCCACCGCGCTCGGCGCCTTCGAAGAGGCGGGAGCGCGGGGCTGGGCGGCACGGGCGGCCGCCGAACTCACCGCCGCCGGTGGCACGCCCGAGAGCACCCCCTCCTCCCGAACCGGTGCCCAGAGCCTGCTCACCTCTCAGGAACTGCAGATAGCGACACTGGCTGCCGAAGGGCTGACCAACAAGGAGATCGCTGACCGGTTGTACCTGTCACACCGCACGGTCGGCGCCCACCTGCACAAGGTCTTCCCGAAACTGGGCATCACAGCGCGCACACAACTGCGGGACGTGCTCGACGAGCCGCCCGGCACCTGAGCCGGCGAGCGGACACCCGTGCGATTACTCGGTCACTGGTGCAGGTGTCGGGCCCAATCACCGGGCACCCGTGCTGCCGGACCCGGTGCGCTTTGCTCCAACGGCCGGTGTTCCGGTGCAGCGAGCGAGGGCCCGCTTTCGTACATGACCTCTTCGACGTAGTCCCAGAACCACTGCTCGCCCGGTTCGAAACTGCGCACGAACCGGTGACCCGTTTCCACGGCGTGCGCGCTGGCGTGCTGGTTGGGCGAGGAGTCACAACACCCGATGCGCCCGCATTCGGCGCAGCGCCGGAGGTGGAACCACCAGCCGGGAGGATCCATGGCCTCACAGGCGGCACAGCCTGTGCCGCTGGGCGGTACCGCAGCGTCGATTCCGTTCATCTCACTCCTCACCCCCTGGCCTGCGACTCTGCTGCCGAGGTCAGCCGAACGAGGTCCTGACCGATCAGCGGTCCTGCGGGAACCTGGTGCAGCCGGCCCCCGTCGGCGAGGCCGCCGAGGTCGATCGGCGCGAATCCGAGGTCGGCCAGGAGTTCGATGAACGTCTTCTTCGCGTCATGGTCATCGCCGGAGACGAACAGCACGCGGTTCCCCTCCGGTCGCCGCGGCTCTGCCGCCAGCGTCGCGGCGAACAGGTGGTTCAACGCCTTGATCACACGTGCCCCGGGGGCCTGGCGGGCGACTGCCTCGCTGGAGGTCTCCTCGACCGGTCCGGGCGGCGGGGTGGTGTAGTTGTTCGTGGCGTCCACCAGGACGCGGCCACCCCAGCCGGGCAGTCCGGACAGCGCCTCGGCCGCCCGGTCGCCGGGTACGGCGAGGACGACGAGTTCTGCCTGCGACGCCTCGTCGCGTGTTCCGGCCGATGCGCCGGGGCCCAGCTTCCGCACTGTGTCGGCCAGCGTGACCGGGCCGCGGCTGTTGCTCAGGACGACCTGGTGCCCGCCCGCGAGCAGGCGAGTGGCCACCGCGGTGCCGATCGCTCCAGCGCCCAAAATCCCGATCTTCATCGTTTCCTCTCGTGGCGCTTCGATGTCGGTCCTCATGCTGGTCTTCGACAGGGCACGGCCGCATCGGTCACACGACTTACGTGGCCGGGTTCCACTCGTTCGGGAACCCGCACGGCGTTCGTCCTTTCCGGCCTGTCGTTCGCGCACCGGGTTGATACAGGGCGGCACAGCAGCCGACGATGCCGATGAGTTCCCGGGAGGACCATTCGCAGTCGCGTGACCGATGCCGCAGAAGCCGGAACAACAGCAGCCTGGGGGCAACACACGTCTGCGAGCGGAAGGCTTGTCGGTGCCTCGAGCAACAACCGCCATCGGCACACTGCCGGCCTGCGTCGGACCCTCACCACCCGAACCCACGACCACCGCCGGATGGACCGCGGTGAGCTCGGTGGCGGCAGCGTCGTTCACGCTGATCCTCTCGCAGTTCATCGTGATCGCCGTCTTGCCCGACGTCGTGCGGCAGTTCGGCGTCTCGGCCGGTGCCGCCGGTCTGACCGTCGTGCTGCCAGGACTGCTCGCCGCGGTCGCCGCGCCCGCTCTGGCCATGGTCTTCGGTTCCATGGACCGTCGAGTCGTGTTGTGGGGCATCACGGGCATCGTCGCGCTGTCGGACCTGCTGGCGGCGCTCGCGCCCAGCTTCGCGCTGGTGATGGTGGCCCGGCTGCTGCTCGGAGCGGCGATCGGAGCGTTCTGGACCATGGGAGCCGGGGTGGGCCCGCGGCTCGTTCCGGCAGCGCGCGTGACGCGGGCCACCTCGCTGATCATGGCGGGCATCTCCGCCGGCACGGTTGTGAGCCTCCCCGCCGGTAATCTGGTGGCCCAGCACTGGGGTTGGCGGCCGGCGCTGTTCGGAGCCGGCGTGTTGAGCGTTCTCGTCCTGCTCTTGCAGTTCCGGGTGCTGCCACGGATGCCCGCCGGCCCGCCACTGCGCCCAAGAGGCGTGCTCGCCCTGCTCCACCGACCTCAGGCGCGCATCGGCTTGGTGCTCGCGGCGCTGTTGTTCTTCGGACACTTCGGCGCCTACACGTTCGTCTCGTCCTACCTCGCCGAGCGGGCGGGCTTCTCCGCCTCCACCGTGGCAGTGTTGCTGCTGCTCTACGGCATCGCCGGTTTCGCCGGCAACTTCACCGCCGGAGCCGCGGTGGACCGCAGCCTGCCCGTCACGCTCGGAACCGCTGCGGCGGTCCTCGCCCTGTCGGTGTTCGCGCTCGGACAGTGGCACGCACAACCGCTGGTGATCGTCGCCCTGTGCGCGTGGGGGTTCGGCTTCGGCGCAGTACCCCTTTCGTTGCAGACAACCATGATGCGCGGTGAGGCGGCCGAGGGTGGGCTTGCCCTCTTCGTGACCGTCAGCCAGTTGTCACTGGCCGCCGGCTCGTTCGTCGGCGGCTTGGTGGTCGACCACGCCGGTGTGGCGACCGCCTACCTCATCTTCGCCCTGCCGGCGGCGGCCGCCGTGTTCGTCGCCGCCACTGGGGCACGGCGCCTGCGCTAGCCGAATCGCGCGAAGATCGGAGTTCACGTGGAAACCGAGAACCACACCGAAATCACCCTCGTCGTCAACGGGTCCGCCAAGACCGTCACGGCGGACAACCGGGTCACACTGCTCGACCTGTTGCGCGAACACCTCGGTCTCACCGGGACCAAGAAGGGCTGCGACCACGGACAGTGCGGCGCGTGCACGGTGTTGCTGAACGGGCGGCGCGTCAACAGCTGCCTGAAGCTCGCCGCATCCGCCTCGGGAGGCGCCGTCGTCACCATCGAGGGAGTCAAGAACCTCGGCGACGGCGACGACCTGCATCCTCTGCAGGAAGCGTTCGTGGTCAACGACGCACTGCAGTGCGGCTACTGCACGCCGGGGCAGATCTGTTCCGCGCTGGGCGCCCTCGCCGAGGCCGACGAGGGTTGGCCGAGCCATGTCACACCGGATGTGGCCGTCGGCGTCGAATCGGCGGCGGCGCTCACCGCGGACGAGATCTGCGAACGCATGAGCGGCAACCTGTGCCGCTGTGGCGCGCACCGCGGAATTCTGGCCGCCATCACCGAGTTCGCGGCGGTGACACCCCGATGAAGCCGTTCACGTACGAGCGCGCCGGTGATGCAGCCGAAGCCGTCGCCGCAGTCACGGCGGATCCGGAAACCACCTACCTCGCCGGCGGCACCAACCTGGTGGACCTGATGAAACTCGGGGTCGTCCAAGCCCGGAACCTCGTCGACATCTCCCACCTGCCACTCGGCGACCTCGTCCACCACCCCGACGGTGGAGCCGCCATCGGAGCCACGGTGAGCAACGCGGCGATCGCCGGCGATCCCGTGGTGCGCCGGAACTTCCCGGTGCTGGCCGAGGCCGTCCTCGCGGGCGCATCCGGACAGTTGCGCAATGCCGCGACGGCCGCCGGAAACCTGCTGCAGCGCACACGCTGCGCCTACTTCCAGGACGTGCGCAAACCCTGCAACAAGCGGGAGCCGGGCTCAGGGTGCCCGGCCCGCTCAGGCGCACACCGCGAGCTGGGCATTCTCGGCGTGTCGCCCTCCTGCATCGCGACTCAGCCCTCCGACATGGCGGTCGGCTTGGCAGTGCTGGACGCGGTGGTGACCATCCGGGGAGTGGACGGGACGCGTTCGGTGGCGTTGCGGGACTTCTACACGTTGCCAGGGGACACGCCGGAGCGGGAGACCACCCTGCGGCACGGAGACCTGATCACAGGGATCGTGCTCCCGCCGGCGCCTGCCGGCGCGGTGATGCAGTACCGGAAGGTACGAGATCGGTGGTCTTACGCCTTCGCGGTGATCAGCGTCGCGGCATTGCTGACGCTGGCCGATGACGGGCGGATCGACCAGGTGCGCATCGCGTGGGGCGGGGTGGCGCCACGCCCCTGGCGGGCCACCGCCGCCGAAGACCTCCTGCGCGGCCAGAAACCGAGCGCGGAACTGTTCACGCGCGCGGCCCACGCCGAACTGCGCCAGGCCACGCCCATGCCGCAGAACGAGTTCAAAGTGGACCTCACCGCCGACGTGACAACGACCGTCCTCCTCGACCTCGCCGAACGCGCACGCAACGAGGAGGCCACACGATGACGTCGGTCGGAACTCCGCTCGAGCGGCAGGACGCCAGGGCGAAAGTCACCGGAGCGGCCACCTATGCCTACGAACATCAGGTCGACGACGTGCTGTACGCCTGGCCGGTGACGTCGGCCATCGTCAAGGGACGCGTCGTCGGCATCGACGAGGCATCCGCGACAGCGGTGCCCGGCGTCGTGGCGGTCCTCCACGCGGGCAACGCCGCCGAACTGCACACCGATTTCGATCTCGGCCCCGTGCAACAGGTGTCGGTGCCGGAACTGCTGCTGCTCCAGTCGAACGAGATCGCTTACCGGGGACAGGTCGTCGCCGCGGTCATCGCGACCTCCTTCGAAGCCGCCCGCGAGGGAGCTGGGGCGCTCGCGGTGCGCTACGACGAACAACCGCACGACGTGGTGTTCCGGCCGAACGACCCGCGGGCTCACGTCCCGGACATGGTCGGTGACCTCGGACCCGGTCACGTGGCCCGAGGTGACGCGGACGCCGAGCTGGAGCGGGCGGAGGTACGCGTCGACGCGGTGTACACGACTCCGCCTCAGCACGCGCATCCCATGGAACCGCACGCAACCATCGCTGTCTGGATGGACGGCCGGCTGACCCTCTACAGCTCCGAGCAGGGCCCTACGAACACCAGCCAGGCGTTCGCGCTCCTGTTCGGAATGGACGCCGGTGACGTCGAAGTCATCTGCGACCACGTGGGCGGAGGGTTCGGCGCCAAGGCATCGCCTCGACCGCCGGCGATGGTCGCCGCCCTCGCCGCGCGGCTGGTCGACCGGCCTGTCAAGGTCGCGTGGAACCGGCCCCTGATGACCGCGCACGAGACCTATCGGTCGCCGACCATCCAACGGATCGCCCTCGGCGCCGACCGCGAGGGCAAGCTGAGCGCCATCGTCCACGAGGCACAACACATGACCTCGGCCCTGTCCGGCTACGTCGACCAGACGGTCAGCTCCGCCCGGATGATGTACGCCGCCGAGCACGCCCGCACCACAGCCACCGCCGTACAGCTCGACGTACCGTCGTCCGGCTGGATGCGAGGTCCCGGCGAGGTCCCGGGAATGTACGCACTCGAATGTGCGATGGACGAGCTCGCGCATGAGCTCAACCCCGACCCGATCGAGTTGCGGCTCCGCACCGAGCCGTCCGTGGACCCTTCCGACGGCAAGTCCTTCAGCAGCAGGAACCTGGTGACCTGCCTGCGGACCGGTGCCGAACGGTTCGGCTGGGCGGATCGCGACCCCGGGCCCGGCCTCCGGCGTGACGGGCACTGGCTGCTCGGCACCGGCGTGGCCGCCTCCCGCTATCCCGTGTTCACAGTGCCTTCCAGCGCCTCGGCCACTGCGGAGGAAGACGGCACGTTCACCTTCGCGATCGGTGCGGTGGACATCGGCACCGGTGCGCGGACCGTGCTCGCGCAGGTGGCTGCGGACGCACTGGCCGTCCCGGTCGAGCGGATCCGTCTCGTGCTCGGCCGCGCGTCGCTCAGCACGGCCGCGTTCGCCGGGGCTTCCCTCGGCACGGCGTCGTGGAGCTGGGCGATCGACAAGGCAGGCCGCATGCTGCGCGACCAGGGAGCGGCACCCGGACTGACGGTGCACGCCGACACCACCGAAGAGGTGGCGAAGATGCGAGACGTCAGCCGCAACGCCTACGGAGCCCAGTTCGCCGAAGTGCGCGTCAACACCGTCACGGGGCAGGTGCGCGTCGAGCGGATGCTCGGCGTCTTCGCCTGCGGCCGCATCCTCAATCCGCGGACCGCGCGTTCCCAGCTGATCGGCGGCATGATCATGGGCATCGGCGGGGCGCTCATGGAAGCCGCGGAGCTGGACGAGACCTTCGGCGACTTCGTCACCCGCGACCTCGCCGGCTACCACTTCCCAGCGCACGCCGATGTCCGCGACATCGAAGTGGTGATGCTGCCCGAACACGACGACGAGCTGAACCCACTGGGCGGCAAGGGGATTGGTGAGATCGGCGTGGTCAGCGCGGCGGCGGCCATCGCGAACGCCGTGCACCACGCGACGGGCCGGCGCATCCGCGATCTGCCCATCAGGCTCGAAAGACTGCGTTGACCGGCAACCCCGGTCACGTTCACCAGCAATTGTGAGGAGCAACATCGATGAAGGTTCTCGTGACCGGTGCGTCGGGCACGGTCGGCGGCCTGGTGGCACGCCGTCTGGCCGAGGCGAAGGTGGCCGTCCGAGGAGTCGTGCACCGGCCGGAAAGCGCTGCGGCCCTGCGACAGCTGGGCCTGCCGGGGGTGGAGGCGGTCGTTGCCGACCTCACCGACGAGGCGCATGCTCCCGAGCTGCTGCAGGACGTCGACGCCGTCTTCCTGGTCACGGCCAACGTGCCCACCCAGCTCGCCCAGGAACAGTCGGTGATCCGCGCGGCAGCCAAGGCGGACGTGCGCCGAGTGGTCAAGGTCAGCGTCGGCGGGGTGGCACCGGAAGCACCACTCGGACTCGCCCGCGTGCACCATGCGGCTGAACAGGAACTGACGGCCAGCGGTGTCGCCCACACGATCCTGCGGCCCGCGTTCTTCATGGACAACCTGCTGCAGTACATCCCGTGGATCGATCCGTCCGGACGGCTGGAGCTGCCGCTCGGCGACGCGGCGATGGCCATGATCGATGCCCGCGACATCGCCGACGTCGCCGTTGCGGAACTCACGAGCGAGTCCACCGGCGACCGCGACCTCGCGCTCACCGGTCCGGAGGATCTCACTGCCGCTCAAGCTCTGGCCAGAATCGCCGACGTCGTCGACAGGCCCCTTCAGCACGTCGACGGCACTCGCGAGAACTTCCTCCGTCGTTACCTGGCGGACGGCAACCGGCCCGACTACGCG
>JASLAV010000570.1 GCA_030146905.1 Lentzea sp.
CGCACGTCCCTCAGGCTGACGAAGTGTCCGAATCCCACACCGGCATACTGGGATTTCGGCAACAGCTAACTACGAGGTGCGATTTCACGTGTGCGGAGTGCTCGGACTCATCTGTTCCACCGAAGCCGCAGCGGCGAGTGCTCGCGGCTCAGTGGCCGCAGCACTGCGCTGCCAGCGCCACCGCGGGCCTGACGAGCAGGACACCTGGGCTGACGCCGAGGTCGTCTACGGCTTCAACCGCTTGGCCTTCATCGACCTCGACCACAGTCATCAGCCGCTCGTGTGGGGGCCGCAGGAGAACCCCACCCGGTACACGCTGAACTTCAACGGCGAGATCTACAACTACAAGGAGTTGCGCGCCGAGCTTGCCATGCACTTCGGTGCGCAGTTCAAGACCAAGGGTGACGGTGAGGCCATCGTCGCCGGGTACCACTACCTCGGTGCCGACTGGGTCAAGAAGTTGCGCGGCATGTTCGCGTTCATGATCTGGGACGCTCAGGAGCGCGTGGTCTTCGGTGCGCGGGACCCGTTCGGGATCAAGCCGTTGTTCTGGGCTTCCGGGCCCGGTGGGGTGGCGTTCTCCTCCGAGAAGAAGAGCCTGTTGCAGCTCACCGGTGTGCTCGGCATCAGCCAGGAGCTCGACCAGACGGCGTTGCAGCACTACCTGGTGCTGCAGTACGTGCCGGAGCCCGAGTCGATGCACAAGGCGATCCGCCGGGTCGAGTCCGGGACGTCGTTCAAGGTCAGTCCTGGTGGGCAGGTGCTGTTCAACCGGTACTTCAAGCCGGTGTTCTCGCCCAAGCCGGTCAACAGCGCTGCCGAGGCCGAGGCGTTGCACGAGCGCATCGCCGAGGTCATGCGCGACTCGGTGGCCAAGCACATGATCTCCGACCCCGACGTCACGGTCGGCGCGTTCCTGTCCGGTGGCATCGACTCCACCGCCACGGCCACGCTCGCCAAGCAGCACAACCCCAACCTCATCGCTTTCACCAGCGGTTTCGACCGCCAGGGGTACTCGGAGGTGGACGTCGCCGCGGAGACGGCGGCGGCCATCGGCGTGCGGCACGTGGTCAGGACCGTCTCGCCCGACGAGATGATGAACGAGCTGCCGCTGATCATCTGGTACCTCGACGACCCGGTTGCCGACCCGGCGTTGGTGCCGTTGTGGTTCATCGCGCGTGAGGCTCGCAAGTACGTCAAGGCCGTGCTGTCCGGTGAAGGCGCCGACGAGTTGTTCGGCGGGTACGTGATCTACCACGAGCCGTTGTCGCTGTCGCCGTTCGAGAAGGTGCCCGGCAGCGTTCGCAAGCTGATGGGCGCGGTGTCCAAGACCATTCCCGAGGGTGTTCGCGGCAAGGACCTGCTGCGCCGCGGGTCGCTCAGGCTCGAGGACCGCTACTACGGCAACGCGCGCAACTTCAGCGACGCGCAGGTGCGGGCGGTGTTCCCCGGCTACGTCGAGGGCATCGGCTTCAAGGACGTGACCGCTCCCTGGTACCGCGAGTCCGAGGGCTGGGACCCGGTCGCGCGCATGCAGCACATCGACCTGTTCACGTGGCTGCGCGGCGACATCCTGGTCAAGGCCGACAAGGTGACCATGGCCAACTCGATCGAGCTGCGCGTGCCGTTCCTCGACCCCGAGGTGTTCAGGATCGCCGCCGAGGTGCCGCTCGACCAGAAGCTCACCGAGGGCACGACCAAGTACGCGCTGCGCAAGGCGCTGGCGAAGATCATTCCGGCGCACGTGCTCAACCGGCCCAAGCTGGGCTTCCCCGTGCCGATCCGGCACTGGTTGCGCGCGGAGATGTACGACTGGGCGCGCGGGATCATCGCCGACTCGCAGACCGGTCACCTGCTCGACAAGAACGCCGTGCTGGACCTGCTGGCCGAGCACAAGTCCGAGCAGTTCGACCGCAGCCGGCAGCTCTGGTCGGTGCTGTGCTTCATGATCTGGCACGGGATCTTCGTCGAGGGCAGGATCAGCCCGAAGGTGCCGGAGCCGGTCTACCCGGTCCGCCTCTGACGAGTGGTGTTGGCGACAAATCCACGTGAAGCGCTTGTTAGTTGCCATAGGCTAACCAAGTGGCCACCGTGGGGAGAAGCGCGCGCTCGACGTTCGTGATCGACACCCGGCCGTTGAAGATCGTCGCTTATCGCCGGTTGTGGCTCTCCACGATCGTGACGGCGGTGGGCTCCCAGCTCACCGCCGTCGCCGTGCCCAAGCAGGTCTACGACCTCACCGGGTCGTCGGCGTGGGTCGGCATCGCCGCGGGTGTCGCGCTGGTGCCGCTGCTGGTCTTCGGGCTGTGGGGCGGTGCCATCGCGGACACCGTCGACCGCCGCAAGCTGCTGCTCGTCACGAACGCCGGCATCGCCGTCTCGTCGGTGCTGCTGTGGGTGCAGGCAGCGATGGACATCGGCTCGGTGTGGCTGGTGATCGCGTTGCTCGGCCTGCAGCAGGTGTTCTTCGCGGCCAACGCGCCCGCGCGGTCGGCCTCGATCGCCCGGCTCGTGCCGGCGGAGCTGCTGGCGTCGGCCGGCGCGCTCGGTTCGACGGTCATGCAGTTCGGCGCGGTGCTCGGGCCGATGCTCGCGGGTGCGCTGATGCCGGTCGTGGGGCTGCCGACGCTGTACCTGGTGGACGCGATCGCGCTCGTCGTCACCGTCTACGCGGTGTGGAAGCTGCCGCCGATGCCCCCGCTCGACGGCGTGGTGCGGCGCGCGGGCCTGCGGGACGTGCTCGACGGGTTCGTCTACCTGTGGGCGCAGAAGGTGCTGCTGGCGAGCATGCTGCTCGACATCATCGCGATGGTGTTCGGCATGCCGCGGGCG
>JASLAV010000582.1 GCA_030146905.1 Lentzea sp.
AGCGCGTACCAGGAACCGGGGCGCAGGCGGGCGGGCACCAGGAAGTCGCGCGCGCCCTCCGGCGTGCTGCGGGTCAGCGTCGGCGTCTCGACCTCGACGAACTTCTCGCCGTGCAGCACCTCGCGGGCGATGCGGCTGACCTCGCTGCGCAGCCGGATGGCCTTGGCGGGGCCGCTGCGGCGCAGGTCGAGGTAGCGGTGCCGCAGACGGGCCTCCTCGCCGATCTCGCCTTCGCTCTCGACCTGGAACGGCAGCGGCGCGGCCTCGTTGAGCACCTCGAGGTCGCTCACGTAGACCTCGATGGCGCCGGTGGCGAGGTCGGGGTTGTCGCTGCCCTCCGGGCGCTTGCTCACGTCGCCGGTGACCTTGATGACGTACTCGGAGCGCAGCCGGTGCGCGCGCTCGGCCATCTCGCCTTCGCGGAACACGACCTGGGCCACACCGGACGCGTCGCGCAGGTCGATGAAGATGACACCGCCGTGATCCCGCCGGCGGGCGACCCACCCGGTGAGGGTGACGGACTGCCCGGCGTGCTCGGCCCGGAGTGACCCGGCCTCGTGCGTGCGCAACACGGTGGTGGCTCCTTGTAGACGAAGTAAGCTTTGCCGTCAAGGCTAGCCGGAGCCACCGACACATTTTCACGCAGGGCTTTCTCCCACCGGAACGATCTCCGTTGGCCAGCGTTCGCCCATGCGGATCGCGATAGCCCTGATCGGCATGATGGTGATGTTCGCGGTGGCCGTCGGCGTGCTGTTCATCGGGATCCTCGGCTACGTCCCCGTCAGCACGTGCGGGGGCATGTGCCTCGCCCCGTTGATGATGACCACGGTCGGCACGGTCGTGATCGGACTCGCGGCCACCTTCGCCACGTGGTTCCGCGCACTGCGGGAGCCCCGCGCCCAGTGGCCGTTCGCCGGTGCCGCGCTGATGATCGGCTTCTACGTCCTGTCACTCCTGGTCGCGGACCAGGTCCTCTGACACCGCACGGCGAAAAGGCCGCGACCTCCTGGGTCGCGGCCTTCTCACAGCCGGCTGGCTCACGCGGACGGCGCGAGGTACAGCAGGCGGTTCGGCGAGCCGGAACCCGGGTTCGTCACCTTCGACGGCGTCGACTGCGCGACCAGGTACGAGGCGACCTGGGCGGGCGTCGCCCCGCTGTTCGTCGACAGGTAACGGGCGGCGGCACCCGCGACGTGCGGGGTGGCCATCGACGTGCCGGAGATCGTGCTGGTGGCCGAGTCCGAGGTGTGCCACGACGAGGTGATGTCGCGGCCGGGGGCGAAGATGTCCAGCACCGACCCGTAGTTCGAGAACGACGAGCGCGCGTCGTTGCGGTCGGTGGAGCCGACCGTGATCGCCTCGGTCACGCGGGCCGGCGAGAAGCCGGACGCGTTGGCGTTCGAGTTGCCGGCCGCGACCGCGAAGGTCACGCCCTTGGCGACGGCGTTGCGCACGGCGGTGTCGAGCGTGGCGTTGGCACCGCCACCGAGCGACAGGTTCGCCACGGCGGGCTTGACGGCGTTGTTGCCGACCCAGTCGATGCCGGCGGCGACACCGGCGAGGGTGCCGGAGCCGTTGTTGTCGAGCACGCGGACGGCGACGACCCTCGCGGCCTTCGCGACGCCGTACTGCGAGCCCGCGATGGTGCCGGCGACGTGCGTGCCGTGGCCGTTGCCGTCCTGCGCGACGGCGTCGTTGTCCACGAAGTCACGGCCGTTGGAGGCGCGGCCGCCGAACGTGGAGTGGCTGATGCGCACACCGGTGTCGATGACGTAGGCGGTGACGCCGGCGCCGGTCGAGGTGTAGCTGTAGGACGAGTTGAGCGGCAGGTCGCGCTGGTCGATGCGGTCGAGACCCCACGACGGCGGGTTCGTCTGCGTGGCCTGCGTGCGCACGACCTGGTCGGCCTCGACGAAATCGACGGACGGGTCCGCGGCGAGGCGCTTGGCCTGCTTCTCCGTCAGCTTCACGTTGAAGCCGCCGAAGCTGGTGTAGTCCCGCTCCACCTTCGCACCGAACCGGGAAGCCAGGGCGTGCGAGTTGCCCTTGCCCTCCTTCAGCTTCACGATGAAGCTGCCGGAGATCTTCTCGGGTGCGTCGAGGGACAGCACCTCGCCCTCGGCGGCGGAGGCGTTGGGAACCATCAGAACCGACAGGGCGAGGCTCGCCACGCCGGCGCCGGCGAGGAACCGGATCTTTCGCGTCATGATGCGCATTCCGTTCGTTGCAGGGGGAACGATGCGCTTTCGACGCTATGGATGGATCCGGTTCCTGCCAAGGGTGTCCTAGTGGTTAAGACGCGGTTGTATTGCCCAACAATTGACGCTTCACAAAGATGGCGGCCAGTGGAGGATACGAGTGACGGGTGGTGTCCCGACGGTGCCCGTGGTAACCAGCGCGTGTTCCACCTGCGCGGGCGTCGCGGTGCGGTTGAGCTCCAGGTAGCGCGCCGCCACACCGGCCGCGTGCGGTGCGGCCATCGAGGACCCGCTGAGCGTCGCGGTGGCCGTGTCGCCGGTGTTCCACGCGGACGGGATGCCGACACCGGGGGCCCAGATGTCCACCAGCGGCCCGAAGTTCGACGACGAGGACTTGGTGTCGTTCTGCGTCAACGCACCCGCGCAGATCGCCTGCGAGACCCGTTGCGGTGACGAGTTGCCGGGGTCGGTGTTGCCACCGCCGGCCGCGACCGAGTAGGAGACACCGGAGTCGATCGACTTCTTGACCGCGGCGTCGAGCGCCGTGGAAGCACCGCCTCCCAACGACATGTTCGCCACCGCCGGCCTGATCGCGTTGCGCGTCACCCAGTCCACGCCCGCGATCACACCGGAGATCGTGCCGCTGCCGGACCCGTTCAGCACCCGCACGCCCCACACGGTCGCGTCCTTGGCCACGCCGTGCTCGGTGCCCGCGGCGATGCCGGCGACGTGCGTGCCGTGACCGTTGTCGTCCTGGGCGACCGCGTCGTTGTCGACGGTGTCCCACCCGTCGCGAGCGCGTCCGCCGAAGTCGGTGTGCGTCACGCGCAGGCCGGTGTCGATCACGTAGACGTTCACGCCACGACCGGTGGTGGTGTAGGAGTACCGGCGGTCCAACGGCAACGCGCGCTGGTCGATCCGGTCCAGGCCCCACGGCGGGTCGAGCTGGGTGGCGTTGGCGTGCACGATCCCGTCACGCTCCACATGGGACACGGCCGGGTCCGCCCTCAGGCGCTTGACCTCCGAGGAGGTCAAGCGGGCGCTGAAACCGTTGAGCGCACTGGTGTACCGGTGCTCCACGGCACCGGAGAACGACGAGACGGCGCCGTCCTCGAGCACGACGATGTACGACGAGGTGGCCGCGGACGCGGGGGCGACCACGACCGCCGCTGCGAGTGCGGCGACTGCGGGCAGGGCTCTCACGGGCAGGATTCCTTCCGTTGCAGGGAAAAACGGCCCCGGCTCACGAGGAGCCGGGGCCGCACGTCAGGAGTGGTCAGCTGGTCGGCGGCCAGTGCAGGAGCCTGGTCGTCGTACCGGCACCGGGGTTGGTCACCTTGCCGTCGGTGGCGTTGGAGGTGATCGCGGAGGACACCTGCGCGGGCGTGTAGTTGAAGCCGCCCTGCAGGTAGCGGGCCACGACACCGGCGACGTGCGGCGCCGCCATCGAGGTGCCCGAGATGGTGTTCGTGGCCGTGTCACTGGTGTTCCACGCCGACGTGATGCCGCTGCCGGGCGCGAACACGTCCACCACCGGGCCGTAGTTGGAGAACGAGGAGCGCGCGTCGGTGCGGTCGGTCGAACCGACCGTCAGCGCCGCCGCCACCCGCGCGGGCGAGGTGTTCGCCGCGTTGGTGTTGGAGTTGCCCGCCGCGACCGCGAACGAGACACCGCGCGTGATCGCGCCCTGCACGGCGTTGTCGAGCGAGGTGTTGGCGCCGCCGCCGAGCGACATGTTCGCCACGGCGGGCTTGACGTGGTTGGACGCCACCCAGTTGACGCCGGCGACGACACCGGCGATGGTGCCGGAGCCGGAGTTGTTCAGCACGCGGACCGCGACGATGTTCGCCTGCTTGGCCACGCCGTGCAGGGTGCCCGCGACGGTCCCGGCGACGTGCGTGCCGTGGCCGTTGCCGTCCTGCGCGACGGAGTCGTTGTCCACGAAGTCGTACCCGTTGCGGGCGCGGCCGCCGAAGTCGGTGTGCGTGACGCGGACACCGGTGTCGATGATGTAGGCGTTCACGCCGGAGCCGGTGCTGTTGTAGGTGTAGCGCTGGTCGAGCGGCAGGTTGCGCTGGTCGATCCGGTCGAGCCCCCACGACGGCGGGTTGACCTGGGTCGCCTGGATGCTGACCACCTGGTCTCGTTCCACGTACTCGACCGAGGGGTCGGCGGCCAGTCTGCGCGCCTGCGCGTCGCTCATCTTCACCGAGAAGCCCTGGAAGACCGCGTCGTACACGTGCACGACCTGGCCACCGAACCGCGAGCCGAGGCTGCGCGCGCCCGCGGTGGCGCCGCCGTCCTTGAGCTTCACGATGAAGCTGCCCGCGATGTTCTCGCCCGCGGAGGTGCGGATCTCGCCGGTGGCGGCGGTGGCCGGTGCCGCGAACGCGGCGATCATGACCGCCGAGCCGATGAGGGTTGCCGTCTTGCGCATTTCGTCGTCCTGTTCGTCGCAGGGGATGCTCAGGAACCCGACCGGGCCATTCGCGGCGTAATAGACCCGAGATCTGAACTTCCCGGGTTTTCCAGGAGGGCAAAACCGCCGATCGGCTGTACCGCGGTCCCTTTCCTGCCGATAGCCTTCCGATCTTGACTCCGTGAAACGGAGGGGTGATGCTCACGATCTACCCACCGCGCGAGGAGCTCGCCGACCTGTTGGTGACGGGTCCGTTCGCGGACGCGCTGCGGGTCGCGATCCAGGTGCGGGGCCTGAGCCTGGAACGGCTGCAGCACCGGTTGAAGGTGCGGGGCGCGCCGATCAGCGTGACGGCGCTGAGCTACTGGCAGTCCGGCAGGCGCAGACCCGAGCGGCCGGAGTCGATGATGGCGCTCGCCCACCTCGAGGACGTGCTGGGCCTGCGGAAGGCGGCGCTGTCCCGGCTGCTGGGGCCACCGCGGCCGCGTGGGCGTTCTCGCAGGCGGGACCAGTCGGCACGGGCGTCGTGGGACGGTTCGGGGCTCGTGCTGACCGCGCAGCACGACCGGGTCGACGTCGCACCCTGCGGTGGTGTGCGCGGCATCCGGTCACGTCAGGTCCTGCGCGCCAAGGCTGCCGGTGTGGACCGCTGGATCCTCTGCCACGACACGGGTTCGGCGCAGCCCGCGCTGACGGCCGTGCGCTCCTGCCGGGTCGGCAGGGTCGCCCGCGAACGCACCAACGGCGTTCTCGTCGCGGAGCTCGTGTTCGACGAACCGATCTCGGCAGGCGAGTCGATCGCGATCGAGTACGAATTGATCTATCCGCATCCGACGGCGGAGCACACGCATTTCCGGCGCTTCGCCGAACCC
>JASLAV010001199.1 GCA_030146905.1 Lentzea sp.
TCACGCAACGGCTCTACCGCGACTTCGTCTACTGGACGCGCGAGTCGTCGGCGCTGGGGTTCGCGGTCAACCCCAGGATCATGCAGTTCGCGCAGGGAATCGCGTTGCGGCACATGAAGAAGCAGGTGCCGGACCCCGAGCTGCGCAAGAAGCTGAAGCCCGACTACACCATGGGCTGCAAGCGCGTGCTGATCTCCAACGACTACTACCCCGCGCTGAGCCGCCCGAACGTCGACGTGGTGACGGACAAGATCTCCGAGGTGCGCGAGAAGTCCATCGTGGACAGCGCGGGCGTCGAGCACGAGGTCGACGTCATCATCTACGGCACCGGTTTCCACGTCATCGACTCGTTCGACTACCTGGACATCCAGGGCAAGGGCGGCGTCGACCTCGCGAAGCAGTGGCGCGAGAAGGGGATCGAGACCTACTACGGCATCACGGTCTCCGGCTTCCCCAACCTGTTCTTCCTGCTGGGCCCCAACACCGGACTGGGGCACAACTCGGTCGTGTTCATGATCGAGTCCCAGATCCGGTACATCTCGCAGTGCCTCCGGCTCCTGGAAACACACCGCGCAGCGGAGCTGGACGTGCGGCTGGAGGCCCAGCAGGAGTTCAACTCCGAGCTCCACGGCAAGCTCAGCAAGGGTGTCTGGACCCAGGGCGGCTGCAAGAGCTGGTACCTCGACGCGCAGGGCGTGAACCGCACCGTGTGGCCGGGCTTCACCTGGCGGTACTGGATGCGGACCAAGCGCGTGCGCGCCGAGGACTACGTGCTCACCACCGCCCCGCGGGCCGGGTCTCGTTCCCGGTAGCCGGCCTCAGGAGGCGAACGCGAAGCCGATGTTGCTCACGCTGTTGTAGCCGACGTGGACGATGACCGCCGACCAGACCGAACCGGTCCGGCGCAGCAGCGTCGCGTTGACGACGCCGACGACGAAGGCCAGCGGCAGGATCAGGTTGAGGCCGTGGACGAGGGCGAAGACGAGAGCGCTGAGGACGACACCGGCCCACACGCCGTACTTCAGCAGCGTGTTCGCGACGACACCGCGGAAGAAGAGCTCCTCGCCCAGTCCCGTCAGTCCACCTCCGAGAACGAGCGTCACCACGAGTGGGAGGACGCCCGAGCCGACCGCCGCCTGGTAGTCGCCCTGAGGGGTGTCGTTGCCGAAGACGGCGATGGTCCGAGTGCGACGAACTGGTCGACCCAGTAGACCCGGCGAGGAAGGCGAGCACGCCGGTCGCCCCGGAGACGAAGTAGCCGACGTGGCCGCGCAGCTCGCCCTGCCCGGCCGGGATGCTGTCGATCCACCAGATCCCGAGAGCGAGCATGCCGGCGTACGTCAGGCCGCCGACCCCGAGTTCGGTCCAGCCCGGCGCCGGCCGGGCATCGGCGGAAAGGGCGGGATCCCGCGCGCCGCTGTGGAGCTGGCGAAGGCGGAAGGACTGGCACGCTGAGCGTGCAGGCGGTCGCGGGCGCCGTGTGGTGGCGGAGCAGTAGTTTCGCGCCGTCGAGGTCCAGTAGGTCCGGGTTGGTGAGCATCGTCAGGTGGATGCCGTCGATCATCACCAGCAGCCCGGTCACCCTGTCGTCGACGGCATCGTCACGGAGGTGCCCTTCGGCTGCGAGAACCCCCAGCCAGCGGGTGAGCACCTCCGCGGACGCCTGTCGGCCGGAGAGCAGGGGCTGCTCAAGGCACTCCACCAGGCGCTCGACCGGTGACCGTGACGCGTCTTCGAAGTGCCGATCATCGAGCGTGAAGGTGACGATCTCCGCGGCCACCGCCTCGTGGAGGACGGCCTGCGACGGGAAGTAGTTGCGCAGAGTCGTCGCCCCGACACCCGCGCCACGGCACCTCGGGTCCGGCCTTGAACTAGGGCTTCACGATGACCTTCAGGGCGGTCCGCTCGTCCATCGCCTGGTAGCCCTGGGCGACGTCGTCGAGCGAGACCGTCCTGTCGAAGACTGGTCCGGGGTCGATCCGGCCCGCGAGCACGTCGGCCAGCAGCTCCGGCAGGTACGCACGCACGGGCGCGACGCCGCCACCGATGTTGATGTTGCGGCCGAACAGCTTGCCGAGCGGCAGTCCCGGCATCTCGTGCGGCACGCCGACGTAGCCGATCCTGCCGCCGTCGCGGACGACTCCCATCGCGGTCTGCCACGACTGCTCGGTGCCGACGCACTCCAGCACCGACGCCGCGCCGAGCCCGCCGGTCAGCTCCCTGACGCGCTCGACGGCGGCCTCACCGCGTTCGGCAACCTGGTCCGTGGCGCCGAAGAGCCTCGCGACCTCCGCCCGGTCCTCGTGGCGGCCCAGCGCGATGATCCGCTCGGCACCCAGCCGCTTGGCCGCGAGCACACCGCACAGGCCGACCGCGCCGTCACCGACGACCGCGACGGTGCTGCCCGGCTGGACGCCCGCCCCGATCGCGGCGTGGTGGCCTGTGCCCATGACGTCGGACAGGCTCAGGAACGCGGGCAGCAGCTCGGCCGGCGCGTCCGCGGGGACCCTGACCAGCGTGCCGTCGGCGTGGGGGACGCGCACGGCCTCGCCCTGACCGCCGTCGCTGCCCTTGCCGCCCCAGACCCCGCCGGCGAGGCACGAGGTCTGCAGCCCGGCCTGGCAGTACGCGCAGGTGCCGTCGCTCCACACGAACGGCGCGACGACCCGGTCGCCGGTCCGGACGCTCTTCACGTCCGCGCCGACCTCCTCGACGATGCCGAGGAACTCGTGCCCGATCCGCTGGCCGCCCTCGCGCTTGGCCACGCCCCGGTACGCCCACAGGTCGCTGCCGCAGATGCACGCGAGCTCGACCCGCACGACGACGTCGGTGGCCTCCTTGACGGCCGCGTCGGGCACCTCCTCCACGCGGATGTCACGGGTGCCGTAGATCGTCGTAGCCCGCACCGGGTGCCTCCTCTGCCTCGTTGACCGACCTTTGCATCGTGCTCCTGCCGGGCTGTCCGCGCCGAATCGAGGCGTTGTGGAATTGGTTACGCCTACGATCGCGGACGTGCTGATCACCACCGATGGCCTCGTGCGAGCGCGCGGCATCCGTTACGCGACCGCTTCCCGGTTCGAGAAGCCGGAGCCGGTCGCGTGGGACGGTTCCGCCGACGCCACCCGGCGCGGCCCGGCCTGCCCGCAGCCTCCGTCGTCGCTCGCGGCGCTGGTCGGCAACTCGGTCGCGGGCCTGTCGTTCGACGAGCACTGCCAGGTGTTGAGCGTGACCGCTCCCGCCGGCGCTTCCGGCCTGCCGGTGATGGTCTGGTTCCACGGCGGCGCCTACCTGACGGGAAGCGGCGAGTCGACGAAGTACGACGCGTCGCTGCTCGCCTCGGAGGGCGTCGTGGTCGTCAGCGCCAGCTACCGCCTCGGCGTCTTCGGGTACCTGCGGGACAACCTGGGCCTGCTCGACCAGTTCGCCGCGTTGCGGTGGGTGCGGGACAACATCACCGCGTTCGGCGGTGATCCTTCGAACGTCACGGCGTTCGGCCAGTCCGCGGGCGCCGACTCCGTGTTCGCGCTGATGCTCACCGACACCGAGGGGCTGTTCCACCGCGCGATCATGCAGAGCGCGCCGCTGGGGACCAGGGGCCCCGAACGTGCCCAGCTGACGGACGCGTTGCGCGAGTCCGTTTCCGTCGACGCCTCCACGCCGGTGGACGAGGTCCTGGCGGCCCAGCAGAGCGCCGTCGCCGAGGTCCGGCCGCGGTTCCAGCCGTCCGGCAGCATGCCGTTCGCCCCGGTGCTGGACGGAGGCGGCATCGGCGCGGCGGCATCTCGCGTCGAGCTGCTCATCGGGCACACGGCCGACGACGGCAGCCCGTACGTGCCGAGCCGTGAGCACTGGGAGGTCGTGACCGAGCTGATCTTCGCGGCACCCGCCCGCGAGCTGGCGGAGGACTGGACGGCGGCAGGCGGCCAGGTCGCCACCTACAACTTCGCGTGGAGCCCGGAGGGGGCTCCCCTGGGCGCGTGCCACTGCATGGAGCTGCCGTTCGTGTTCGACCCGGCGGGCTGGGCGGGCGCGGGCATGCTGGCGGGACAGGAGCCGGATCCCGGACTGGCGCGAACCGTGCGGAGCGTGTGGGCGGGCTTCGCGCGAAACGGGATGGACGCGTTGCCGTCGCGCTCGCTCGAATTCGGCGCATGACCGACCGCGAGCGCCTGCGCACCACCTTCGGCGAGGACGCGGCCCGCTACCACCGGGCACGTCCCGCCTATCCCGCGGAGCTGTTCACGCGCCTGAGCGGCCCGCGGATCCTGGAGATCGGGCCCGGCACCGGTCAGGCGACGCTGCCGCTGACGTCGCTGGGTGACGTGACGGCGGTCGAGCTGTCGCCGGAACTGGCCGCCGTCGCGCGGTCGCACGCCCCGGCAGCGCACGTGGTCGTGGCGGACTTCGACGTCTGGCCGCTGCCACCGGAGCCGTTCGACCTCGTCGTGTCCGCGACGGCGTTCCACTGGCTCGATCCGGCGACCAGGATGGCCCGGTGTGCCGCGGCGCTGCGGCCGGGCGGTTCGCTGGCGGTGATCTCCACGCACCACGTCGCCGGCGGGACCGAGCAGTTCTTCGCCGACGTGCAGGAGGTCTACGAGCGCTGGGACCCGGCCACGCCGCCGGGCCTGCGCCTGTCCACCGCCTCGGAGATCCCGTGCGAGTTCGACGAGAGCGATCTCTTCTCCGAACCGGAGTTCCACCGGTACGAGTGGGAGCAGTCCTACACCACCGAGTCGTACGTGGACCTGCTCCTCACGTACTCGAACCACATCGCGCGGCCGGACCGCGACAGGTTGATCGCGGACATCGCGGCGCTGATCGACACGCGCTTCGACGGCGGGGTCACCAAGCGCTACATGACCCAGCTCGCCATCGCCCGCACTGCGGTGTGACCTGCGTTACAAACCGTCGTCGAGGTCCCGTTCCCGCCACCAAGCGAGACGCAACAGGAAACAACAACCGGGTGCTGCTGGCCCTACGAGTGGGGCAACACGCCTAGGATGTTCCGCCAAAGGGGCGGGGAGA
>JASLAV010001239.1 GCA_030146905.1 Lentzea sp.
CTGGTCACCCACTCGGCGCTGGGCAGGGCGTTCGAGCTGGCGCCGGACGGCCGGACCGTGTGGGAGCTGACCCTTCCGCCCGACGTGTACGGAGCTCACCGCGGACGCGCGGCGGTCTACCGGATATCCGCCGTTCCGCCGACCGTTCGGCAGCGGCTGACCCGTGGTCGTCAGCCGGGTCGCAGCCGCGTGCGGGCCGACACGCTCTGAGCTCGCCCATCCGATTCGCGTCCGGCAGGAGGCCGAAGTGAACGTCAGGACAGCGGCAGCCGAGGCAGCAGTACCGGGCGCACCGGACGCCGAGTCGATCCACGTACTGCGCGAGGCGGCCGGGGGTACCGCACCCTCCTGTGCTCTGTCGGCCAGGAGTTCACCAATGGCACGCACGAGTGCACCCGGATCATGAAGACCATCGCGCTGCGCCAGGCGCTTGACGCGGGCAGGTTCGACGCGGCGATCGGCGGCTCAACCCCGGAGACCAAGAAGTCGGAGAGCTACCTGTGATGAGCGCGATGCGGCTCGTGGCGTGCGGCTCGGTGGACGACGGCGAGTCCACGCTGATCGGCAGGCTGCTCGCCGACATCGGCGGCGTGCCGCTCGACCACCTCGACCAGGCGCGGCAAACCTGCGTGGACGGGCCACCCGGCGAGTTCGACCACTCCCTGCCGGCTGACCGGCTGGAGGCCGAACGCGGGCAAGTCAGCGCCATCGGTGTCGCACACCGGTTCTTCGACCTGCCCGGCGGTCGCCGCGTGATCGTCGCCGACGCGCCCTGGCGCGACCGGCACGGCGCCGACATGGCGGTCGCCGCCTCCACCGCGGACGTGGCGGTGCTGCTCATCGACGCCGAATCCGGGGTGCGACCCGAGACCCGAAGGCACCTGGCCGTGTGCACCACGATGGGAGTGCACACGGTGATCGTGGTGGTGGACGAGCTCGAAGCGGTCGGCTACGACCGGGCCGTGTTCGAACAGGTCGCCGCGGACGCCCGCGCCGTGGGGGCGAACCTGGGCGCCGAAGAGGTGCACGTGGTCCCGGTCAGCGCGCTCCGCGGCGACAACCTCGCCGCACCGTCGCCGAACCTGCCCTGGTACGACGGGCCGACGTTCCTCGGCCTGCTCTCCGGCTGGCAGCCGAGGGCCGGAGCCCGGGACACCGTGACTCCCGGGACTGCGGTCTCGGTGGTGCTCGACGGCGACGCGGACGCTCACCGCGGCGATGTCCTCGCGGCGGGCGACATCGCGTCGCCCGCGACCGTGTTCGCCGCGACCGTGGTCTGGACCGGAGCGGATCCGCTGGAGGTCGGCCTCGACTGCCTGCTACTGGCAGGCCCGCGCTCGGTCGCCGCCGAGGTGACCGCCCTCCACGCCCGGCTCGACGTCCGGACCGGTCTGAACCGACCGGCGGAGACGTTGTTCCGCAACCAGATCGGCGACATCGAGGTCTCCACCGCGATGCCGGTGTTCCTGGGACCGCACGGCGAAAACCGGGACACCGGATCGTTCCTGCTGGTGGACCGGCGCAGCGGGGACACCGTCGGCGCGGGCGTGGTGCGCCGAACGACCGGGCGCTCCGACGCGGTGCGGCAGGACTACACCATCGACCGTGCGGCACGCGAGCGGATGAAGGGCGGGCGCGGGCGGGTCGTGTGGCTCACCGGCCTGCCCGGCGCGGGCAAGTCCACGATCGCGGACGCGCTGGAACGCCGGCTGCACAGCCGGGGCGTGCACACCTACGTGCTGGACGGGGACAACGTGCGCGGCGGCCTCAACCGCGACCTCGGCTTCAGCCGGGCGGACCGCGCCGAGAACGTCCGCCGCGTCGCCGAGGTGGCCGCGCTGATGCTGGACGCCGGGCTGACGGTCATCGTCGCCTTGGTCTCGCCGTTCCGCGCGGACCGTGCCGCCGCCAGGGGCCTGTTCGCGCAGGGGGACTTCATCGAAGTGTGGGTCGACACTCCGTTGGCGGTGTGTTCCGGTCGCGACCCGAAAGGCCTGTACGCCAAGGCACAATCCGGCGCGCTGCCGTTCATGACGGGCGTCGGGCAGGACTACGAACCGCCGGAGGCCGCCGAGGTGGTGCTCGACGGCGACGGCAGCCTCGACACGGCTGTCGCACTCCTGCTCGAGGTCGTCACCGGCTGATGACGGACGCCTGCCGTGACGAGTGGACGACCGGCTCACGCATCCACTTCGGACTGTCCACCAGGGGGTATTCGACGTGACCCGGTTCAGCGTGATCGTCCCGGCGTGGCAATCCGTGGAATTCGTCGACGAATGTCTGCGCTCTGTTCGGTCGCAGGAGCACGTGGACCTGGAGGTCATCGTCGTCGACGACGGCTCCTCGGACGGAACGGGCGCGGTTGTCAACCGGCACGCCGCCGAGGACGAACGAGTCCACGCGATCAGAATCCCCTGCAGAAGCGGCGTCGGAGCAGCGCGCAACAGGGCGATGATGGAGGCGAGCGGCGAATACCTGGCACTGCTCGACGCGGACGACACCTTCGCGGACGGTTCGGTCCTGTCGGAACTGTCCGCGGTGCTGGAGTCGCACGGCGAACCGGATGTTCTGGTGTTCGACTACGAGTACTGGCGTCCTTGCGGTCTCCGCCGGTTCACCAACCTGGCTCGCTCTGTCGACGAGGGGCCCGGTGAAGTCGATGTCCGACGTCGATCGAGCCTGCTCCAGTTCTCCTGGGTTTCCTGGAACAAGGTCTACCGCCGGCAGTTCATCGACCAGCTCGATCTCGAGTTCCCGCCGGGGATCTACGAGGACTTCGTGTGGTCGGTCTGCACGATCCTGGCAGCACGGCGAGTCGCCGCGCTCGACAGGATTTGTGTGCGGTATCGGCGCTGTCGTCCCGAAAGCATCAGTCGCAAACCCGGTGATCAGCACTTCGACATGTTCGACCAGTTCGGCAGGATCATGGATTTTCTGGATCGGTACCCCGAGTTCGACTCGCCCGATGCCCGGTCGGCGATCCGGAACAGTTTTCACACCTTCGCCCTCGACCGGCTGGAGAACAAGAAGGTGATTCCGCCGGCATCGGCCCCGGAGTTCCTGCGCAGGATTCGTGAGCTTGTGGAACGGTGATTCCGCGGGAAGCGGAGGGGGTCTGGCAAGCCGGAACATGCCATGGGGCCGCCTCCGGGAGATGTCCCGAAAACGGCCCCGTCGTAGCCTGTCAGCTCTGGTCGGCCCACCACTTCTGCCCGGTCTCACCGAGGGTGGAGATCGGGTCGTAGTACGGGTAGCGCCGGTTCAACGCCTCCGGGTCCTCCAGCTCGATCCCGGTCCGGTAGTTCTTGGTCCAGTACGAGATTCCGAGCTCGCGGTCGTAGTCCTCGAGCTGGTGCACCCACCGCTTCCCGACGTACGGCACGTCGCACACGATCCGAGGGGTCGCATACCCGGGCAGGTAACCCATGATCGAGTGCTGAAGTTCCTGCGCCTCCCACACCGACACCCGCCAGTGCTCGGCGTTGGGGATCATGTCGCACATGTAGAAGTAGTACGGCAGGATGTTCGCTTCCCCTTGCAGCGC
>JASLAV010001244.1 GCA_030146905.1 Lentzea sp.
GGGCATGGACACCTCCGGCAAGGGCGGCGTGGTCAGCCACGTCGTGGGCCTGGTGAACCCGCAGGGCGTGCGCATCTCGTCGTTCAAGAAACCGACCCCCGCCGAACGGCGGCAGCACTTCCTGTGGCGGATCAAGAAGGCCCTGCCCGAGAAGGGCCGCATCGGCGCGTTCGACCGTTCCCACTACGAGGACGTTCTCGTGCCCAAAGTAGAACGTCTGCTCACGGCCGCCGAGATTCGCGGGCGTTACAAGGAGATCAACGCGTTCGAGCGGGAGCTCGCGGACTCCGGCTTCACGGTGGTCAAGTGCTTCCTGCACATCTCGCCGGAGGTCCAGAAGGAACGGCTGCTCGCCCGCCTGGACGACCCGCGCAAGAACTGGAAGTACAACCCGGCCGACATCGACGTGCGCTCGAAGTGGTCCAAGTACCAGGAGGCGTACACCCAGGCGTTGCGGAACTGCGCCGACACGCCCTGGTACGCCGTTCCGTCCGACCGCAAGTGGTACCGCAACTGGGCGGTGAGCCAGCTGCTGCTGGAGACGCTGCGCGACATGGCCCCGCAGTTCCCGCCGCCCGCCTACGACCTCGAGGCCGAGAAGGCCAGGCTCGTCTCCGACGACCCGTTGCGCTAGACGCAATCTTGGACGCTCCTGTTGCCTGAGCGCAGTGGTCTGGTCCAGGGTTGGCTGCACCGCCGCCGAAGAACAACCGGAGGTGCGGACGTGGGTGTGGACCGGCGACGATTTCTCGGAGCCATGGGCGTGGGAGCTGGACTGCTGATGACCGGAGGAACCGCCACGGCGGCACCTGCCACGAAGAGAGTGTTCTTCGGCGCCTACACGACGTGGAGCGGCGGTGCCCAGGGCATCGGCGTCGGCACGTACGACACCGCGAACGGGCAGCTGAGGATGACGGGCGTGATCCCGGGCGTCGTCAACCCGTCCTTCGTGGTCGAGTCGCACGACGGCCGTTTCCTCTACGCGGTCAACGAGAAGACCGAGGGCGAGGTCACCGCGATCGACGCGGCCACGCTCAAGGTGATCAACAAGCAGGCGACCGGGGGCGCCGACCCGTGCCACCTGACGCTCGACCCGTCCGGGAAGCACGTGATCACCGCGGACTACTCGTCCGGGTCGCTGAGCGTGTTCCCGGTCAACGCCGACGGCAGCCTCGGCGCGCGCACGCAGAAGGTGCAGCACGAGGGCTCCGGCCCGGACCCGGAACGCCAGGAGGGCCCGCACGCCCACCACATCGTCTTCGACCCGGCCGGCAGGTACGCGGTGTCCGTCGACCTCGGCGCAGACTCCGTGTTCGTCTACTCCTTCACCGGGGGCAGGCTCGAGCTCGTCTCCACGACGAAGCTCGCGCCGGGTGCGGGACCGCGCCACATCGCGTTCCACCCGGACGGCACGAAGGCGTACGTCGCGAACGAGCTGAACTCGACCATCGTGACCTGCGCCTACGCGGACGGGAAGCTCACGCCGGGCCAGGTGCTCAAGACCGCGCCCGACGGTCCGGTGCGCAACTACCCGGCCGAGGTGCTGGTCTCCGCTGACGGCAGGCACGTCTACCTGTCGAACCGCGGGCACGACAGCGTGGCGCACTTCGCGGTCGACGGAGCGGAGCTGGCGCTGGTCGGCCACACGCCGGTCGGGGGCAAGTACCCGCGGCACATCACGTTCGACCCGACGGGGTCGTTCCTGTTCGCGGCCAACCAGAACTCGAACCTCGTGACGTCGTTCGCGGTGGACGCGGCGACCGGTGGGCTCACGCCGTCGGGGACCCCGCTGGGGACCGAGATCCCGGTCTGCGTGCTGCCCGCACGGCTGGGCTGACGCAATCCTGCTCGGCCCGCGGACGGCCTTCGTGTGATCATGCCCCGGTGAATGTGGCAGGGAGTTCGTTGAGGGAGGTCACGGCCACCCGGTACGTGACGCCGTTCCGCGAGGGCGGGTCGATGCCGGGGCTGGTCGAGGCCGACGACCTGGGCATGTACGTGGTCAAGTTCCGCGGCGCCGGGCAGGGCGTGAAGGTGCTCGTCGCCGAGGTCGTCGTCGGCGAGCTGGCCAGGCGGCTGGGCTTCCGCATACCCGAGATCGTGCTCGTGCACCTCGACCCGGAGCTGGCGCGCGCGGAACCGGACCAGGAGGTCCAGGAGCTGCTGCGCGCCAGCGGCGGCCTCAACCTCGGGCTCGACTACCTGCCGGGTTCGTTCGACTTCAACCCCGTGGTGCGCGACCCCGGTGCCGCGCTCGCGACGAGGCTGCTGTGGTTCGACGCGCTGGTGCTCAACGTGGACCGCAGCTGGCGCAACCCGAACATGCTGTTGTGGCACCGCGAACCGTGGCTGATCGACCACGGCGCCGCGCTGTACTTCCACTACTCGTGGAGCGAGGAGAAGCCCGCCACCAAGGACTTCCGCTACGACGCCTCCGACCACGCGATGCTGTCCACCGCGACGTCGGTGTCCGAAGTGGACGCCGAGATGGCGGCGCTGGTCACGCCGGAACTGCTCGACGAGGTGCTCGCGCTCGTTCCCGACGAGTGGCTGGAGGGCGACCCCGCCGAACTCCGCCGCCGTTACAAGGACTTCTTCACCTACCGCCTCGCGAACCGCGGCTGGGTCGACTCGCTGGAGGCCGCGCGTGCCGCACGTGTTTGAGTACGCGCTGCTGCGGGCGGTCCCGCGGCAGGAGCGCGGCGAGTTCATGAACGTCGGCGTCATCGTCTACTGCCGCGCCCTGGACTTCCTGTGTGCGAAGACCTATGTGGACGGTGACCGGCTGCGCGCACTCGACCCGTCGCTCGACGTCGAGACGCTCGAAAGCAGCCTGAAGCACCTCGCCAGCTCGTGCGCCGGCACGCCGGACGCCGGTCCGGTCAGCAGGACGACGGTCGGGCAGCGGTTCCGGTGGCTGACGGCGCCGCGCAGCACGATCGTGCAGACCTCACCCGCGCACACGGGATTCACCGAGGACCCTTCGGCCGAGGTCAACCGCCTCTTCGAGGCGTTGGTGCTGCCTCCCCGGTAGGTTCCCTCGCAACCTGGACGGACGATCCGCGTCCCTAGGTGCAAAGCGAAACTAATGCGATCGGGGTTGGCGACACATGAGCGCTGGGTATCACCACGGCTACCAGCAGCCGCGGCGTCCCATGCCGCCGCAGCGGCCGATGAAGAAGAAGAGGCGTCCGGGACGCGTCATTCTGGTGCTGCTGCTCGTC
>JASLAV010001260.1 GCA_030146905.1 Lentzea sp.
GTCGTGCTGCGGCCACCACACCTGGTGGTACGTGGCGGCGGTGACCAGGCGGATGGTCTCATGCGGGATCGAACCGCGGACTGCCGCATGCAGGTGTGGCGCCGCTCGCCTCTGCGGCTCGACCGTGGCGAAGTACTGCACGTCCCACCCGACGACGCGGCGCAGGTTCTGCCACCACCGGTCAACCAGGGACGCGAAGTGCACCGCGTCCCGAGCCGCCCGCCGATAGTCGTACGAGTCCGGGTCGACCGGTGTGCCGTCGTCCCGCACCCGCCCGTAGCTGTCGAGGGTGAGCGTGACGAACATCGAGGGCCGGAACCCTCCCGCGTACTCCCGACCCACCGTGCGCTTCTCCACACGACGCCGAGGCAGGTTCGGCGCATCCTGACGCCGTTTCGTGGACCGCTTCACCGGCCGCTTGGCAGGCGCGTCAGGGGAGGGGAAGCGGCCCCGGACACCGAGTTGCCGAAGTTCCGCGTCCACCGAGTGGATCTCCTCCCGCAGCTCGTCCGCGTCACCCGCCTCCCCGGTCTCGACCGCTTCCCGGTACGCCTTCACCAAGTCCGCCCGGAACGTCAACAGCGACTTCTGGTCCTCAGTCGGTGCGGTCGGGGTGAAGTCGGGTTCCTCGGCCATGTGCCAGCCCTCACGGCACTGGGCCATCCGCAACGCCTTGGCCTTCTTGGCACACGGCTTGCAGACGCTCTCCACCGTCGACCCGCATGGAACGGCCACGTAGCAGACTTCGTAGGTGGCCCGGTCCTCAACCTCCATCGTGAACGGCCGTACGCACACCCCGTGCTGCTCAGCCGCAGCCTTCGCCACATCCAGCGCCATCGGCTGACGCATCCGTTCGGCCCGCGTACCGCTCGTCATGCCGCCACCCCCTCAGCACCACCGGACTTGGTTGGGAACGGCCGTACCTCGGCAGGCCGGAAGTAGTCCCGCAGCACTGTCAGGTCGGCATCGGTCACGTGAAACGCCCGAGCCCGGTCCGGTTCTCGCTGGCCGTCCTGCTTGACCCACGCGACACCGGGCGTGTTCTCCGCGATCTCGTGGGCAGCAGCCCCGCGCTGTCGGACACCGTCACCGAGAACCATGTCCACTTGCTGTGGTTCGTCCAGGCGCAAGGCGACACGAGTGGTGAACAGGTGCCGGAAGGACACGACCTCCTTGCGCGGATCCTGGACCAGGCCGACGAGCACGTAACCCGGTGCACGTCCCTGCGAGGTGATCGTCTGCACCGCCCGCACCGCACGGTCCCGGAGCTGCCTGTCCGACTGGTAGGCGATCACGTCCGCCAGCTCGTCCACGATGAGCACCGTCAGCGGCTCACCGGTGTCCCGAGCCCAGAGCCGCCGAATGCCTCGATACCGCGCGGCACGTTCCTTGACGTCAGCGGCGATCTCCTCCAGCAGCTCGACCGCTTCGACGCCGTTGCCGAACACCAGGCGGTCGAAGGCGTCGGGCACCTGGCCGAGCTCCATGCCGCCCTTGGGGTCGATCCCGACCAGCCGCACCAGACCCGCTCGAACCGCCGGCGCGAGCTGCCACACGATCGACCACAACACCGAGCCCTTACCGGCACCGGGCACACCGACCACCAGGAGCTGAGACCCGAGCAACCGCACCCGCCACGGCTTACCGGTCTCCGTCCGCCCGACGGCCACCCGCTTGAGGTTCACCTCAGCCGAGTCCGCCAACGCAGGCACCGACACCGGCCGCACGAGTGGGTCAGCGTGCACGAAGTCCAGTTCGAGCAACCGCGGCCTGAGCACTCGGACTCGACACGACCGAGCGCCGAACGAGTGCGCCAGGTTGTCCCGCCGCAGCTCCCACGCCTCAGGCGACTGAGCCGGGATCATTCGCACCCGAACGCGGTCCCGCCATCCCTCCGACCGCACCCGCCGCAGTTTCGGCCGGTACTCGCGGCCTCGATCCCGCTTGGCCAGGTCCGACAGCCGCATCACGGACCGCCACTTTGGGACGTACACCGTCGCCCGCCGCCACTCGGTCACCAGCCGGTACCAGCCGTACCGCAGAAACGACCCACGGTCCAGACCCGACCAGATGACCAGGGCCGCGACCAGCGACAACAACGCCAGCACCAACGGCGACAGGCCGAACCGCCACCAGCACCAGGCCGCCGACACCGGCACCAACGTGACCACCGGATACCGGACCACAACGAGCACCAGGCGCACGGCCCCGACGACCACCAGCCACACCAGCGCCACCAAGGCCGCGATCCACTTGGCGTTGCCCGGCACCAACACCCACCACGGCACCCGAGGCCGCACGCCCTCGAACGGAGCCGGGTCCACCCACTTCCCACCGTTCATCGCCCACGCCCCACCGGGGCGAAAATCAGCGGCAGCCACCCCATGCAGGCACAGCAGACGAGCTGGTTGGGCGCGTAGACGCCGAACCGCTTGCATGTCCCACAGGGGCGACCGTTGGTCAACTTCCACACCGATGGGGCAGCCGCACGCCTTGACGTGCGTCCCCTGAGCACAGATACCCTCATCATGACCGAAATCCCTTGCGCTTCAGCAGAGGTGCAGGACAAATCCGGTCGAGTGAGTCGCGGAGAAACAGCCAAGGCCCGCCAAGACTTTCGGACTGTTTCCCGCGACTCACACCAACCAGCGAAGTGATTCAGTTGTCACCACGGCGTCATCCGCCGAACTTCAGGACCCGTCAACCCGTCTTGCCGCGACTGCGGTGACGTTGTTGGCGAGATGCATGATCAGCGCCTGCGATTCCTCCACGCTCAACGTGTTGGACAGAATCGACTCCATCGCACCCTGGTACGCCTTCACGTCGTCCGGGTGATCCAGGAAGAGGCTGTGGTACATCGCATCGACGTGCACCACCGGCCGGTAGTGCTCCGACTGCATCAACGAGAACGGGTAACGGTCCCAGTAGGGGCCGGACATCAACCGTGGGAGCACTCGCACGCCGATCTTGCCGCCGTTGGGCAGCATGGCGAGGTGGCGCAACTGCTCGGCCGCCGTCCGCCGGTCGGTGCCCAGGTTCCGCAGGGTCATCTCGCGCACCACGAACACGAACCGCGCCTCACCCGCCAGTACCTGCTGCCGCCTGGTACGCGCCTGCGACCGCCGCTCGATCTCCTCCGGAGTGGCGAGCGGATCACGTTGCGGGACAGCCAAGGCATACGCCGGGTTCTGCGCCAACGCGGGCACTGTCACCGTCTCGTAGGCGAACACCTCCCGTGCCGCCGCCTCGTGCCGCAGCAGCACCGCCAGCTCGTCCACGCCGCCAGGCCCGTGGCCGCATCCCACGAACCAGTCACGCGGGTCCGCGTGCAGGGCCATGATCCGTTCTACCGTGTCCTGATCCGACCGGTAGAAGCCCAACAACCGGGCGATGTTGCCCGTATCGGTGCCGCGCGTCCCACCTTCCAGTTTCGACAACCAACCAGCCGACAGTTCGAGCACTTCCGTCAGCTCGTCCACCTCCACACCGGCTTGTTTTCGGGCCGATCGCAATTCGGCCCCCAACGTCCTGCTCTTGACGGTTGATCCATGTCGTGAATTTCGTTCGTTGCCCATGCCAACTCCACGTCCATAATCAAAGGAATCCGCCAGAGTCGACACGCGTCGACTCGACAGCGAACTAGACGACCTCGAACAAGTCCCCGAAGGCCAAAGGATGCAGCGCCCTCAAAGCGCCCGCGATGAACGCCGGACCCGGTTGCAGATCCCCTCTCCGGACCCTCACCACCGTCGAACGGTTCACGCGCATCTTCTTCGCGAGGGCGTAGTCAGACGGAAATCCGGCCAGGATCACGGCCTTGCCGAACGCTTCAGAGCGAAGCCGGATCGTGTACCCGTCCCCTTGCCGCGCCTCCGACCTCCGCTTCCGACGCGGAAGCGCGGCCGACTCTTCACCACTCACAGGCCACCACCCGTACCGACGCGGGCGTGCTCAAGCCGCGCCCGCCGATCGAACTCCTCAGCAGCGACCACGCAGGCGTGACGAGCCCAGACCGGCACCGCCAGATCCCCGCCCAAGACCCGCCACGCCTGCGCCACGGCGGAGTACCCGACCGCCAACCGGAACAGCGCCGCCGGTTCGTCCGAAATGGACGCCAGGAACAGCGCACTGACCTGCTCCGCGTACGCGACGTTCCAGCGGGCGACCGCCTCACCAGACGGCCGCGTCACCTACGCCGCCTTCTGCTCGCCCTGGGGCTTCTCCGCCCGCTTCGGAGCAGCGCCCACCTGTGGCGACACGAGACCGGTCGCTCGGATGGTGAACCCCTGGTACTTGTACCGATCCCCCATCACCCGCGGCTCAACCGTCAGCCCCTCGAACGCCACCGGCCGCACCTCGACACCGGGCATCACCTGCACAGCCTGCGGCGGCACCGGCTGCACATCCGCCAGGATCGTCACCGTCACCGACGCGTCCCGCTCCTTCTCAGCGGACGGGTCCGTGACCACGACCTTCCACTGACGCTTGCCCGTGCGCTCGTCCACACGCTGCTTCGCCTGCCGACCGCGCCCCTTGTCCTCCGCGCTCATGTACTCCATGTCCGGCGCCACCTCACCGACCATCAATGCTCCCTGCGGGAAGACCTGGTCAAACGACGCTTCGAACCGAGTCCCGTACGGAACCGCCACCAGCCACCTCCGTCACCTTGCCAGCCTACCTATGCGGGCTAGACATGTATCGAGGGTAAGACAGCTTGGCTAGCCAGGTCAAGCAGGTGTGGCCCCAGTGGTCGCCGGAACCAGCTCTCTAGGCGAGCTAGCCACGCTGGCCTACCCTTACTCACAAGTTGGAGAGCGTTCGATTGTCGGTTGAGCAACCATGGGAGACGAGATGGCACTGGACCCGGATGACCCGCGACCGCCGTACATGCAGGTGGCGAATGCTCTACGGGCGGCCATCCTGACCAAGGTCTTTAAGGCCGGAGACAAGCTGCCGTCACGAGCGGAGCTGGCGAAGAAGTACGACGTAGCCCCGATGACCGTGCAGAGCGCACTACGCGAGCTGCGCGACGAAGGTTTGATCGTCTCGCGCCAGGGCAGCGGCGTCTTCGTCCGTGAACGCACCGAGCGCCCGGTCGGACTGCGCCCTCACATCGAACGAGCCTTCGAGTCCGACCGCATCACCATCGACTTCTCAGGCTTCTCCGGCGAAACCCTGCACGGCATCCTTCAAGAACCGCTGGACAAGATCCGCATCGGCCGCCTGACCCCCGAGGCGATCCACGTCCGTATCCTCGTCCCGGACCCCACCGTCCCGTGGTCAGTCCCCGTGACCGTCGAGGACCAAGCCGACAGCCCGGCCTTCCGTGCACGCGCCGCCGAGATCATGCGCCGCCATACCCTCGCCATCGTGGACAACATCACCGAACTGGGGGAACTCGGCCTGGTCAAGGACGCCACCGCCGAAGTCCGCGTCCACCGAACCGCCCCACTCTTCAAGCTCTACCTAATCAACAACGACGAAGCCTTCTTCGGCTTCTACCCCGTCCGCGAACACGTCCTATCCCTAGATGGCCAACCCCAAGCTATCTACGACCTCATGGGCAAAGACGCCATCCTCTTCCACCACAGCACTACCGACGACGACACCAGCACCGGCAGCCAATACGTCACCCAAGCCCGCACCTGGTTCGACAGCCTTTGGAGCACTATCGCTGTGGATTACAAGCGATGAGCTCGAGTGAAGCTTTCACAAGCGACCCGTGGGTCGTGCGAAGCATTTTTGATGCTACCGACGTATTGTTGCTCGACTTTGACGGTCCTGTATGCGCCGTATTTGCGAGGCACCCTGCTGAACAGATCGCCGACGAACTTCGTGTGTTCTTGGTGAACCGTCGCCGAGGTGACGACTTTTCAAAAATCGCGAGAACGGGAGACCCGTTCGATATTCTTCGTTATGCATCAACCGTTGGTGAACACGAGTGTCAACAGATCGAAAAAATGCTACAAGCGTATGAAGTTGATGCAGTAGGCACCGCGACGCCTACAAATGGCGCGCACGAACTGATTCGGAAGTGGTCGCATTCGAAAGGCAGTGTCGGGATAGTTAGCAATAATTCCACGGTCGCGGTGAATGCGTACCTGCGTATCCATGAACTTATGGCAGATGTTGCATTTGTGTCGGCGCGGACTTCGCCCAATCCTAGCTTGCTGAAGCCTAACCGACATCTCGTCGATCAGGCGATTTCTTATGCAGGGGTCAGCGCGCATCGATGCACTCTAGTGGGCGACTCGGCGTCTGATATATTGGCGGCGCATGCAGCAGGGGTAAAAGCTGTAGGTTACGCCAATAAGCCCGGCAAGCTAAAGCAGCTGCATGACGTGCAACCGGACGCCTTGATCGATTCTATAGCCAGCATCAATGTCACTGGTTAAGCGCTAAGACTCGGCTTGTATGGCAAGCTGCAACTGTAGATCAAAGTCATCTACACGCAGCAGGCCCAACACCGGAACTTCGGCTCCCAGTCTGCTAGCAACATCATAGAGAGCTTGCCGTACAAATGGGTACAATACAGGAAAGGCTTCCCGCTCGATAAATTGTTGCATAATGGGTGAGCTTACCGGCTCAACGGCCTCCTGGAGCTTAAATATTACCGCCCCGTCTGCGAGGTATACTCCAGCCTCTCCGTTAACTTGCAAACGAAGCCTCAAGGCTAGGAAAGTTCTGCCTAGCCTAACCTTGAAGCTGACATCTTGACTTCCGGTCGGTCCTTCGTCGTGGGAGTCTTCGAAACCTGAATAAAGACGTCCGCTTAGTTCGTAAAACTGAATATCGCGAACGTCTGCCAACTTGATGAGGTCGTCGATTGATGATACTTTCTGGGGCATTATCCAGCCACTCCGGCATCAACATTATCGGATGACCACTGAAAAGTTTTCGATGTTTGCAGGTGTGACAAGTGTACTGCTGTAACGTTCGGGGTGTTATGCCACTTCG
>JASLAV010001271.1 GCA_030146905.1 Lentzea sp.
GTCTCCTGCAGGCAGGCGATCGTGAGGTGGTCCTCGCCGGACGGGTCAGCGCTCGACCAGCTGAAGTGCAGCTCGCCGGACGGCAGCTTGGCGCCGATCTCGGCCCAGCGCTCCACCAGGCGTTCGTGCAGGGAGTTCCACTGGTCGTCGTCCGGGAAGACGTCGGTCTTCCAGTACCACTGGATGTACGCGGCCTCCAGCAGCGACGTGGGGGTGTCGGCGTTGTACTCGAGCAGCTTCGCGGGACCGGACCCGTCGTAGCGCAGGTCGAAGCGGCCGTACACGTGCGGGTCGCGGCGACGCCACGACTCGGCGATGTGCGGCCAGACCCACTCGGGGATGCCGAAGTCCCGGTACCGCTCGGTCAGCACCACGTTGTCCACCGCGTCGAGGCACATGGAGTGGAGCAGCTCGACGTCGGCTTCGAGCGACAGGACCTCGCTCATCTCGAACACGTAGTGCACCGACTCGTCCCAGTACGGCCGGTCGGCGCCGTCCGCGTACCGCGCGGGCAGCCCGAACACCAACCCCTGGTCGGAGACCGTCCGCTGCCAGTTCGGCCGCGGCTGTGAGGTTTCACGACGCAAGTGCGCTCAGCCTCCGCTGCTCTTCGAGCCGTTGCCGACGCCGAAGCCGCCGCGCTGCACGGTCGTGCCCGACTTCGTGGCGACGTTCGCACCCTTCGGGAGCGTGTAGCTGCCGCCGCTGACCTTCTGGCCGACCGCGCCGCTGCCGCCGTAGTTGTAGCGGTACGAGCTGCCGCCGATGTAGATGAAGCCACCGCTCGAGTACCCACCGTTGCTGCGGTAGTACGACTCGTCGCAGTAGTCGTCGTCGACGATCACGTTGTTCGAGTCGGTGCACTGGGCCGTGACGTTCTTCGGGCTCGCCGCCGCGTACCAGATCGCGACCAGCGCGACCACGCCCACGGTGACACCACCACCGATGAGCATGCGTTTCCGCGTCTTGCGCTTCTTCTCGAAGGCGGCTGACTCGGCGGCGAACCGCTCCTGCTGCGCCTTCAGCGCGGCAGCGCGGGCACGCTGCTCCGCCACCGTCGCCTGGCGCGGCTTCGTCACGCCGGCCTGCTGCTGCCGCACCGTGCCCTTGGTGGGCTGCTGCGGTGCCGGCGCGTACGGCGGCGGCTGTTGCGGTTGACCGGGCGGTCCCGACTGCGGCGTCGGCTGGCCGGGTCCTGGCAAGTTGTTGTCAGTCATCACCACTCCCGCGGGCAAGGTACCTAGCAAGACATCGAAAACACGGCCGATTGAGTGACGAGTGTCCTAATAGCAACACTCGACCCAACCCGGCGCACAGCGGTCTCACACGGCACGGGCATCATGGATGAGATGTCTTCGAGCGCCGGTTGGTTGAGTCGATCTGGTCACATCCGCGACACGCGGCTTGTGATGGTCGGCGCTTTCGTGGGCGCCTTCGCCTTGTTGATGTTGTCCGCGTTCACGTCCGTGCTGGCAGGCGGGCCGATCACCACGAAGCGCGAACTGGTCAACGCCGCGTACCAGGCCGCCGCGGGCGAGTGCCTGAACTGGGAAAAAGCCGATCTGTCCGACGCGCAGAAGGTCGACTGCTCCGCGGCGCACAAGTTCGAGGTGACCGGCACGGCGGACATCGCCACCGCGTACCCGAAGGAAGCGCCGTTCCCGAACGCAGAGGCCTGGGAGAAGATCGCGCAGGAGAACTGCGCCCAGGCCGCGACCACCTACATGAGCGGCAAGCTCGACCCGAAGGGCAAGTACGGCGTCAGCACGCTGAACCCGGACGAGAACAGGTGGTCGAGCGGTTACCGCCAGTTGCGGTGCGGCCTGCAGGTCACCGCGCCGTCCGGCGCCGCGCTGCCGTCGTACGGCACCGCGAAGTCGCAGGACCAGTCGAACGTGTACGACCCCGGCGTGTGCGTCGCGCTCGGTGAGAACAACACGGTCGGCGACCCGATCGACTGCGCGAAGCCGCACGCGTTCGAGATCGTCGGTGTCGTGCAGCACCCGGAGGGCCCGTTCCTCCCGCTGGAGCAGCAGGACGCCGTGATGTCGGAGAAGTGCGCGGCGATCGCCGGCGAGTACACCGGCGGTGCCGACCTGAAGGCCAAGGGCCTGCTGGTCACGTGGGACACGCGCGCCGAGGAGAGCTGGGCCGTCGGCTCGCGCAAGGCCAACTGCAAGATCGGCGCCGTCCCCCAGGGCAACAACCTGGTCGCGTGGAAGGACAGCGTCCGCAACCCCAACGGCGCCCCGCTGACCACGTCGAACCCGCCGCAGACCACGTCGGTCAGGCCGCAGGACGAGCCGACCGGCGCCCCGCTGCACTCCGAGTCCGGCCAGGCGCCCTCGGAGTCGGGCAAGCCCTCGGACTCGGACAAGCCCGACAAGCCGTCGTCGAGCGCCCCGACGACGACCTCCGAGAACCGATGACCGTCGAGATGACCAGGGCTCGCTTCGACGAGCTGGTCGAAGAGGCCCTGGACCTGGTCCCGCCCGAGTTCACGCACGCGATGAACAACGTCGTGGTGCTCGTCGAGGACCGCAACCCCGACGAGCCGTCACTGCTCGGGCTCTACCAGGGGATCGCGCTGACCGAGCGGTCCACCGACTACGGCGGCACGCTGCCGGACCACATCTTCATCTACCGCGAGGCGATCCTCGACATCTGCCACACCGAGGAGGATGTGGTGGAGGAGGTGACCATCACCGTGGTGCACGAGATCGCGCACCACTTCGGGGTGGACGACGCGAGGCTGCACGAGCTGGGCTGGGGATAGTTCAGGCCTGGTCGAGCGCCCGCTCGAGCGCCCGCCGCGCCCGTCCCACCGCCGCCTCGTCGTGCTGGAGCTGCATCGCCGCGTTCAGGGCCAGACCGGCCGCCAGGATCTCGAACAACGCCTGCTCGACGTCGAACCGCGCCGGCAGCTCACCGGACTCCACGGCCGTGACCAGGTCCGACCGCAGCTGACCCTGCCAGCGCGACCACACCTCGGCCACCGCGTCGCGCACCGCGCCAGGACGACCGTCGAACTCCGACAGCGCCGCGGTCATCAGGCAGCCGCCGGGCAGCAGGGGCTCTGCCAGGTAGTCCACGGAGTTGTCGCAGACCACGCGCAGACGGCGCAGACCAGGGCTTTCCGGCAGCGCAGGCTCGACCACGCGGTGCCAGAAGTCGACGAACGCCTTGTCCAGGGTGGAGATCTGCAGGGTCTCCTTGGTGCCGAAGTGCTTGTGCACCCCGGACTTGCTCATCTCCAGCTCCTCGGCGAGACGGCCGATGGTGATGCCTTCGAGGCCTTCCTCGGAGGCGATCTCGGCGGCGCGGCTCAGGATCCGGCCTCGGGTCAGCTGCGCCTCGGCCGCGGAACGTCGCGGTGACATG
>JASLAV010001272.1 GCA_030146905.1 Lentzea sp.
CTTCGAGGAGCACTCGGACATCGGCGCGGGCCCGAACGCGCGCGGCCCGGCGTTCCTGATCATCAACGTCGAGCGCGAGCGCTGGGTGTGCCGGCAGATCTTCGAGGACCCGGCCGGGGACAAGGACTGGGGCTTCAACGCGGAGGTTGACCTGGCGGCGTCGGACGAGGTGGGCGAAGCGGTCGTGACGATCACGGACGTCGGCCGGCTCTGAGTCGGGCTCAAGTCACGACAGGGCGGCACGTGCCTCTTCCAAGTGGAGATCACTCCACCTGGCGAGATCACAGGCCGCTCGCCGCCGCACGTGCCATGGCGCCGACGTGGTGCGCATGACGTCCCGGGCGATGACCGCGGCCCGCTCCCGGTAGTCGCGCCGCAACGCGAACATCGCCTCCGCGGCCCTGAGCCGCACCACCGGGTCTCCGTCGTTCGTCATGGCGAGCAGCGCCCGTGCGCCTTCCTCCGGCTCGAACGCGCCGACCGCCTGGTGCAACCGGACCCGCTGCAGCGGCTTGTCGTGCCCGGTGCTTCTGAGGAACCGCAGGACCTCGGCGCGCAGCAGAGGGACACCGCGTTCCCGGCCCTTCGCCCCGAACCGGGTCAGCTCCTCGGCCGCCCGCCACCGCAGCGCGGGTCTGCCGCCAGGATCGCGGCCGATCGTCTCCAGCACCCGTGCCCCGGCGACCCGATCAGCGATGTCGTACTCGCGCAGGCGCTTCGCAGCACGCCAACGGCTGGCCGGCGGCATCTGTTCGTCAGCCAGCACCTCGCGGGGCACGGCCACCTCACCGCGGGCTTGAGCTCGCTCCATCCGCTGCTCGACTCCGGGCTCGGACGTCCACACAAGGCGAGAAGCCAGCCACCGCTCACGCCAGGGTCTTGTCCCATCGGCCACGACGGCCAGCGCGTCGGCGCGCACCTGGCTGCTCCAGCGAGGTCCCAGCTTCGCCGGTTCCTCTCGACCGCGGACACCCAGCTCCCCCAGCAAGCTTGCGGCTTCGCCGACGAACCGAGCGGACAACCGGGCCAGCGCCGCGGCCGCAAGCACCCGTTCGCCAGGTTCTGATCACGGTACCTCCTGCCGAGGCCGCAGCCTGGTGATCGCGCCGTCCGCGGCACCGGCAGCTTCGTCAGGAGTGCGCAGTCCACTGCGGACTTCCGCCGTCGGCCGCCGAGGTCGTGGAACCGTCCACCATTCCTGCCGGCGCTACCGCAAAAGAGTTAATTCGTCCACGGAGAACTCGATCGCGGCTAACGCAAAACGGTGAATGCTGCGACCCACGACACACCGGTTCGGCCCAACACCCCCGCGCACCTGGCCCATCAACAGGCAGAACCGACAAGGCGTAGGCAAAACCCGCTAAACGCCGCGACCTGAGGCGTAATGGTGCGCGATTGACCGGCTGATCTCGGTGAGGCAACATCATTGCGCTGGACCACCGTTGTCGAGATATGGTGTCGCCCAGTGGGGGAAATGTTCGCACTCGTCCTCACGCGCTGTCGCGACACGACGGGAGGATTGAAGTGGACCCGGCACTGGACGCGCTGCGCGACCGGCTGGCGGAGATCGTGGCGTCGCCGCCGGACAACACCGACGACCTCGTCGACACGCTGAGCGGTCTCGCCAAGCTCTCGAACCAGTGGTCCGAGGCCATCCAGGCGTTGCGCGCGCCCACCCGCAGACTCGTCGGGCCCGCTGCCGCCGCGTCCGTGAGCGTCGCCGCCCGTCGTGCGGAGGAGTCGTTCATCGAGCTGGAGATCACGCTCGGTGACGCGCTGGCTGCCCAGCCCCGGGGTGTCCGGCAGCCCTGACGCCGCCCGTACCGCCGCTGAGCCGGTGTGGAGCGCCGACTGGACGGACGCGGTCCGCGCCGGTGGTTTCGTTGCCTCTCCGTGACACACCCGATCGGAGGGTTTCCGCACGTCCTCAGACTGGCGGATGATCGGCCGAACGGGTCGAGGGCGGGGAGGGGTGCTCGGTTGTGCGCGCGTTCCGCAGACGGACCCCCGAGACGGGTCACCCTCCGTGAAGGGGCATGATCGCGTATCCGACGCCCTCGGCTCACCATGCGCGCGATGACCGGACGTGGTCCACTCGCCGTCACGTGAGGATCGGCCGTACACAGTTTGGACTCGATCTCGAATGACCTCTGGTCTGCCCTGCCCCGTCTGCGAGGGGCCGGATCGACGTGGCAGCCTCGAGCGCTCGCTGCGGGTGCTCGCCGTCGACGACGAGGCGCCCGCGCTGGAAGATCTCGTGTACCTGCTGCGTTCCGATCCGCGCATCGCCCACGTCGAGGCGGTCACCGACGCCACGAAGGCGCTCCGGGTGCTGCACCGCGCCATGGACGCCGGGCAGCCGTTGGACGCCGTGTTCCTCGACATCCGCATGCCGGGGCTGGACGGTCTCGACCTCGCCCGCGTGCTGTCGCGGTTCGCGCAGCCGCCGCCCATCGTGTTCGTCACGGCGCACCAGCAGCCCGCCGTGGAGGCGTTCGAGCTCAAGGCGCTCGACTACCTGCTCAAGCCCGTCCGCCAGGAACGGCTCGCCGAGTCCGTGCACCGCATCGTGCACGAGGTCTGGGACTCCAAGACCGCCGAACCCGCCTCTCCCCCGGCCGCGCAGCCCACCGGCAGCACGCC
>JASLAV010001279.1 GCA_030146905.1 Lentzea sp.
CCCGGCATGTTCGCCACGCAGTAGAACACCGAGTTGTGGACCTCGTAGGTCGGCTCGGCGTGCGTGGTGGCGCGGGAGTCCTCGAAGCAGCCGCCCTGGTCGATCGCGATGTCGACGAGCACCGAACCCGGCTTCATCTCGGCGACCAGCGCGTTCGAGACGAGCTTCGGGGCAGCGGCACCCGGCACCAGCACGGCACCGATGACCAGGTCTGCCTCGCGGACGGCCTGCTCGACCGAGAACGCGTTGGACGCGAGCGTGCGCAGACGGCCCTGGAACCGGTCGTCGATCTGGCGCAGGCGGTCGACGTTGGTGTCGAGGATCTGCACGTCCGCGCCCATGCCGACGGCGATGGTGGCCGCGTTGACACCCGCCACGCCGCCGCCGATCACGACCACGCGGGCCGGAGCGACGCCGGGGACACCGCCGGGCAGCACACCGCGGCCGCCGGAGGGCTTCATCAGCGAGAACGCGCCGACCTGCGGGGCCAGCCGGCCGGCAACCTCGGACATCGGGGCGAGCAGCGGCAGCGTGCGGTTCGGCAGCTGCACGGTCTCGTAGGCGATGGCCGTGGTGCCGGACGCGAGCAGCGCCTCGGTCAGCGGCTTGTCGGCGGCGAGGTGCAGGTAGGTGAAGAGGGTCTGGCCGGCGCGGAGCCGGGGGTACTCCTCGGCGATCGGCTCCTTGACCTTGAGGACCAGGTTGCCCTCCGCCCAGACGTCGTCGGCGGTCGCGAGGACCTTGGCACCGGCGGCGAGGTACTCCTCGTCGGTGATGGCGGAGCCCAGACCGGCGCCCTGCTCGACGAAGACGTCGTGGCCGCGGCTGGTCAGCTCGTGCGCACCGGCAGGGGTGAGTGCGACGCGGTACTCGTGGTTCTTGATCTCGCGGGGAACTGCGATCCGCACGATGACTCCTCCGTTCGGTGGCCGACATCTCACAATGTGGGGCAGCGCGAAGGTCATGTCACTGTGCGGATCGCACTATCCGGTACCCGTCTGGTTGTTCAGTTGAGACAGAGCGACTCGGTTTGCGCCTGCGTGTGACTCGATCGTCCCCGCGTTGACACCCGGCGGGGGCCGCACATAGCGTTCGGCCTCGAGAACTGAAGACCGGCCGCGGCGCGTCAGCGCCAGAACCCGAGTGGGAGAGACCTCGACAGTCCGAGTCGAGGCGCCGAAGGGGCAAGCTCCCGCACACTCTCAGGCAGCAAGACCACTCGGGGTAGGCAACTCTGCACGGCGGAGGGGGCGCAAGTTTCCTGACCCGTCACAGCCAGAGGAGTCGCCGTGCAGTTCCCCGAGAACCTGCTCTACACCACCGAGCACGAGTGGGTCGACTGGACGCCGGGCACCCAGGACCCGCTGACCTGCGGCATCACCGAGTACGCGGCGGACGCCCTCGGCGACATCGTCTTCGTGCAGCTGCCGGAGGTCGGCGCGAAGGTCGTCACCAACGCCGTCTGCGGCGAGCTGGAGTCCACCAAGTCCGTCAGCGACCTGTTCTCGCCCGTCACCGGTGAGGTGATCGAGGTCAACAGCGCTGTCGTCGACGACCCGGCGATCGTCAACAACGACCCGTACGGCGCCGGCTGGCTGTTCAGGGTCCGCGTCGAGTCGGCGGAGAACCTCCTCACCGCGGCGAAGTACGCGGAACTCACCAAGTCCGACTGACTGACGCCCCACCACCACGAAGGACTGATCAGTGGCGATCAGCGTTTTCGACCTCTTCTCCGTCGGCATCGGACCCTCCAGCTCCCACACGGTCGGCCCGATGCGCGCGGCGGCCATGTTCGTCGACAAGCTCGGTGACCGCGTGTCCACTGTCGACCGAGTGCACGTCGAGCTCTTCGGCTCTCTCGGCGCGACCGGGCACGGCCACGGCAGCCCGAAAGCCGTGTTCCTCGGCCTGGAGGGCAACCTCCCGGAAGAGGTGGACCCCGCGGTCGCGGCAGGCCGCGTCGAGGAGATCATCGCGACCGGCAGGCTCAGGCTGGGCGGCGCGCACGAGATCGGCTTCGTGCACGACCGCGACCTCGTCATGCACCGCCGCAAGTCGCTTCCGCTGCACCCCAACGGGATGAGCTTCCAGGCGTACAGCGGCGGCGAGCCGGTCGAGCACGCCGTCTACTACTCGATCGGCGGCGGGTTCGTCGTCGACGAGAACGCCAGCGGCACCGACCGGATCAAGCAGGACACCACGCCGTTGCCGCACCCGTTCCTGACCGGCGACGAACTGCTCGCGCGCTGCCGCGAGACCGGCCTGTCGATCAGCGAGATCATGATGGCCAACGAGCTGTCGTGGCGTACAGAAGACGAAGTGCGCCAAGGACTCCTGCACATCTGGCACGTCATGCAGGAGTGCGTGGAACGCGGCTGCAACGAGCACGGCGTGCTGCCCGGCGGCCTGAAGGTCCGCCGCCGTGCCGCCGAGATGCGCAAGGGGCTGGAGGGCGAGCACTTCGTCACCGACCCGTTGCGGGTCATGGACTGGGTGACGCTCTTCGCGCTGGCCGTCAACGAGGAGAACGCGGCGGGCGGCCGCGTCGTCACCGCGCCGACGAACGGCGCGGCCGGCATCGTCCCCGCGGTCCTGCACTACTACACGAGGTTCGTGCCGGGCGCCTCGGACGACGGCGTCGTGAGGTTCCTGCTCACGGCGGGCGCGATCGGCGTGCTGTTCAAGGAGAACG
>JASLAV010001281.1 GCA_030146905.1 Lentzea sp.
GAACCCGAGCACCGCCGGTCCGGCGACACCCTCGCCCAAGGGGCTGTGGCGCAGCAGCGGGGTGATCGGATCAGGTCTTTCCGCCGGTCCCACCAGCGTGCGCGCGGCGATCAGCGCCAGGTCGGGGTGCTGGTCGAAGATCGGCTCCGCCCGTTCGAACGCGTCGGGCGCCCACCACGAGTCGTCGTCGGCGAAGGCCACGAACGGCGTCCGCGCCGCCCGCACGCCGAGGTTGCGCGCGACGGCGCCGCGGTTCACCGCCGACTCCAGCAGCAAAACGTACGGGAACTCCTTGCGCACACGGGAAACCGTGTCGTCAGCGGAGGCGTTGTCGACCAGGATCACCGGCACCGCGAGCTCGCTGAGGTGGGTGAGCGTGCGCATCAGGCTGTCCGCGCGGTTGCGTGAGGCGATGACGACGGTGGTCCGAGCCATGACAGTCTTCTACCCCGGAGCTGGCCATCGACACTTTGACATCTACTGACACAAAACCTGGCAGTTACTGACACTTTGGGTTACGTTGGCGACGTGGAAACGCTCACCCCACGTGCCGCGAAGGACCTGCGCACCCGCCTCGCCATCCAGGAGGCGGCCATCGCGCTGTGCCTCGACCAGGGGTTCGCCGCCACCTCGACCAAGGCGATCGCCGACCGCGCCGGCGTCTCCGAACGCACGCTCTTCCGCACGTTCGGCACCAAGGCCGCGATCTTCTGGTACGACGCGCTCCTCAGCCGGATCGTCCGTGCACTCACCCCCGACCCGGATCCCGTTGCGGCGCTGGTGAAAGCCGTGCGCACGGCCATCGGCACGATCACGCCCGAGCAGTGGGCCCTGGAACTGGGCCGCCGTGCCGTGATCATCAAGGAGCCGGACCTCATCGCCACCGGCACCCAGGAGCTGAACACCGGCGCGCAGCAGATCGCCACGATCCTCACGCGCCCGCTCGCCTCCCCCGCCCAGGCCTTCGACCTGCTGCTCTTCGCGCGTTTCGCGGTGGCGGGCTTCGGCGTCGTCCCGATCCACGCGGACACCACGCCAGCAGAATGGGGCGCGCAACTGGAACGGGTGGCGCACAAAGCCGCCCACGGCGCGTTGGAGCGCTCATGAGCCTTCCCGACCTGATCACCGACCCGAACACGCTGGCGGGACTCAGCCACGACGAGGCGGAGTGGGCACCGGCGGGCACGCCGTACGCCGCGTTCCGGCCGCAGTCCACTGAGGACGTTCAGCAGGCCGTGAAAGCCTGTGCCGAGAACAACGTCCCGATCGTGCCGAGGGGTGCGGGCACCGGGCTGTCCGGTGGCGCCAACGCCGTCGACGGCTGCCTGGTCCTCGACCTCAGCAGGATGAACCGCATCATCGAGATCGACAGCGAGAACCTGCTCGCGGTGGTGCAGCCGGGCGTCGTGAACGACGACCTGAAGAAAGCCGTTGCAGCGCAAGGGCTCTGGTACCCGCCGGACCCGGCGAGCTCGCCGTGGTCGACCATCGGCGGCAACGTCGCCACCAACGCGGGCGGGCTCTGCTGCCTCAAGTACGGCGTGACACGCGACTACGTGCTCGGCCTGGAAGCCGTGATGGGCGGACCGGTCGCCTACGGCACGGCGGTCAGGCTCGGCAGGCGCACGACCAAGGGCGTCGCGGGCTACGACCTGACCAGCCTGCTCGTCGGCTCCGAGGGCACGCTCGGCGTCGTCACCGAGATCACCCTGCGCCTGCGCCCGGCCCCGCGACCGGCCGCCACCGTCGTCGGAGCGTTCTCCAGCCTCGTCGAAGCGGGTCAGGCCGTCGCGCTGTGCACCAGCAGAGGGCTGCAACCCGCCGCGCTGGAGCTGATCGACCGCGCGTGCCTGCAGGCCGTCGAGGACTGGAAGCACCTGGGCATCGAGCCGGACACCGAGGCGATGCTGCTGGCACGCGCCGAAACGCCGGACGACGCCGACGGCCTGGCCGCGGCCTTCACCGACGCGGGCGCCGTCTGGACAGAGCGCTCCACCGACTCGACGGAGGCGGAGGCCCTCTTCGCGGCCCGCCGCCTGACCTACCCCGCCCTCGAACGACTGGGCCCGCTGCTCACCGAGGACGTCTGCGTGCCTCGCTCCGCCGTCCCTGCGATGCTCGCCCGCATCAAGGAGATCGGCGCCCGCCACGGCGTGCGCATCGCGACCATCGCGCACGCGGGCGACGGCAACCTGCACCCGTTGCTGATCACTCCACCTGGCGACGACAACGCGCGGATCGCCGCGCAGGCGGCGTTCGACGACCTCATCGACCAAGCCCTGGAGCTGGGCGGCACCGTCACCGGCGAGCACGGCGTCGGCCTGCTCAAACGCGACGGCATGATCCGCGAACTGGGCCCCGACGTGTGCGCCGTGCAGCAGTCGATCAAGCACACCCTCGACCCCCTCAACCTCTTCAACCCAGGCAAGGCGTAAGGAGCTCGCGCATGCTCGTTCCGGTAGACGGCGGCGATCTGGCCGTGGAAGTCCTCGAAGGCGGCACGGCACCCGTGCTGGCCATCCACGGCGTCAG
>JASLAV010000074.1 GCA_030146905.1 Lentzea sp.
GTTGCGTACTCGTGCGCGACCGAGTCGCACCTCGTCTTCGCGTGCGGTCGTTACGAAGGCATTGACCAGCGTGTCGTCGATGACGCCGCACGGCGCGTGCGCGTCGACGAGGTGTCCATCGGCGACTACGTGCTCGTCGGCGGCGAGGTGGCGGTGCTCGCGATCGTGGAAGCGGTCGCGCGGCTGCTGCCCGGCGTGCTGGGCAACCCGAAGTCGCACGCGGAGGACTCGTTCCAGGACGGGCTCCTCGAAGGTCCGAGCTACACGCGGCCGGAGGTGTGGCGCGAGCTCGCCGTTCCGGACGTGCTGCGGTCGGGCAACCACAGGCTGATCAACCGCTGGCGGCGTGACCAATCGCTCGTGAGGACGTTCGAAAGGCGTCCTGACCTGCTGGAATCGCTGCCGGAGACCGCGTTCGACAAGCACGACAGGGCCCTGCTCGCGCGCCTGCGCGAGGGCGGGGAGTAGTCCCGATTTCATTCCGGAGTGCCTGTTCTGGCACACTGGAACAGTTGCCGCAGCCGGTCGTCGTACCGGCATGCGCACCAAGCCGACCCCCATCATGTCGTGCACAGCCATGGAACATGCTCTGGGGAGTTCACAGACACACGTGAGGACCACCGATGAACATCCTGGACGCACTTGACGCCCAGTCGCTGCGCTCCGACATCCCGAGCTTCCGCGCGGGTGACACGCTGAAGGTCCACGTCCGCGTCATCGAGGGCTCGCGCGAGCGCGTCCAGGTGTTCCAGGGCGTCGTGATCCGTCGCCAGGGTGGCGGCATCCGTGAGACCTTCACCGTCCGCAAGGTCTCGTTCGGCGTCGGCGTCGAGCGCACCTTCCCGGTGCACTCCCCGAACATCTCCGAGATCGAGGTCGTCACCCGTGGTGACGTGCGTCGCGCCAAGCTGTACTACCTGCGCGAGCTGCGCGGCAAGGCAGCCAAGATCAAGGAGAAGCGCGAGGCCCGTCCGGTCTCCTGACCGGTGGCTTCGAGCCCAGAAGACGTCGAGGACGCCTCCGCACCGGATGAACCGGAGCGGAGGCGTACTCCGCTCTGGAGAGAAGTTCTCTACGTCGTCGTGACGGCCGTCGTGCTGACGGTGCTGATCCAGGCGTTCGTGGCGCGGGTCTACGTGATCCCCTCGGCGTCGATGGAGCGCACGCTGCACGGCTGCACCGGTTGTGAGAACGACAGGGTGCTGGTCGACAAGATCACCTACCGCTTCGGCGACATCGAGCCGGGTGAGGTGGTCGTGTTCCGCGGCCCCGAGGCGTGGGGTTCGAACGACTTCCCCGGCACGCAGTCGGCGAACCCGGTCGCGCGTTTCGTGCAGAACATCGGCTCGTTGCTCGGCATCGCGCCCGCGAACGAGCGCGACTTCGTCAAACGCGTGATCGCGCTTCCCGGGCAGACGGTGATGTGTTGCGACGAGCAGCACCGTGTCGTCGTGGACGGCGCACCGCTCGACGAGCCCTATGTGCACTGGCAGCCCGGCACGACTCCCGCCGACCACGAGCCGTTCGCTCCGGTCCGAGTACCGGATGGACGGTTGTACGTGATGGGGGACAACCGGATGAACTCCACCGACTCGCGCAAACAGGGCGGCGGGGGCGTAGCGGGCACGGTGCCCGTCGAGAACGTCATCGGCAAGGCCCGGTACGTCGTCTTCCCGAGAGATCGGTGGAGTGTTGTGTCGGACCACAACCCCCAGCCCCTAGGCTGATCTCGTGGTTGACGTCGATCCAGAGCAGAACCCGTCCAGCGACGAGCCTCCGGACGCTTCGGAGAAAGCTTCGAAGAAGAAGAAAAAGGGCAACTTCTGGAAGGAACTGCCCGTCCTCATCCTGGTCGCGTTCGGTCTCGCGATCGGCATCCAGATCTTCCTCGGCCGGGTCTACATGATCCCGTCCGAGTCGATGGAGACGACGCTGCACGGGTGCACCGACTGCTACGGCGACCGGGTGCTCGTGGACAAGGTCACCTACCGCTTCACCGAACCGGCGCCCGGCGACGTGGTCGTGTTCCGCGGGCCGCCGTCGTGGCAGAACGACTTCATCTCCGACGAGCCGGGCAACCCGATCTCGGAGGGGCTGTCGTGGCTCGGGTCGCTGATCGGCCTGCCGTCGGCGAACGAGGAGGACTTCGTCAAGCGCGTGATCGCCGTCGGCGGGCAGACCGTGAAGTGCTGCGACGAGCAGAACCGCGTGACGGTGGACGGCAAGCCGCTCGACGAGCCGTACAAGCACTTCGACGAGGGCGTGCCGGCCCAGCAGGAGTCGTTCGAGGAGCTCAAGATCCCGGACGGCATGCTGTTCGTGCTCGGTGACAACCGCAACCACTCGTGCGACTCGCGGTGCCAGGGCCAGGGCGGTCTCAACGGGCTCGTGCCGGTGGACAACGTGATCGGCAAGGCGCGCGTGATCGTGCTGCCTCCGTCGAGGTGGGGCGGGGTGTCGGACCACAACCCGCAGGTCGTCTCGATGGGTGCGCCGGGCTGGCAGGAAAGCGTGCCGATGGGCCTCGGTATCGTCGCGGCGTGGCCGCTTCTGCTGCTCGGACGCCGAGTGCGAGACCGACTCCGCCGATGACCATGCTCTTACCGCCCCGCGCGGTGGTGCGGGGGTCGTCGGGGAACTGGGCGCTGCAGAGCACCCTGGAGCGCAGGGGACTGGGGCCCGTCGCCGGCGTGGACGAGGCAGGACGCGGTCCGTGCGCGGGACCGCTGGTGATCGCGGCGTGCGTGCTGCGGCCGGGTGACGCGTCGCGGTTCGAGGGCTTGAACGACTCGAAGCTGATGACGGCGTCGGCGCGCGACAGGATGTACGACCTGGTGCTGAAGCGGGCGGTGGACCACTCGGTGATCGTCGTGCCGCCCGCCGACATCGACTGGCTCGGCATCCACGTCATGAACATCGAGGGCATGCGGCGCGCGGTGGCGACGATGTCGACTCATCCCGGGTACGTGCTGACCGACGGGTTCAAGGTGCCGGGGATGCCCGCGCCGAACGTGGCGGTGCTCAAGGGCGACCAGGCCGCGGCGTGCGTGGCGGCGGCATCGGTGCTGGCCAAGGTCACGCGTGACCGGATCATGGCAGATCTTCACGACCGTCACCCCGAATACGGGTTCAACGTGCACAAGGGGTACTGCACGCCCGACCACACGGCTGCGCTGATGGAGCACGGCCCGTGTGCGGAGCATCGGTGGTCGTATGCAAATGTGGCAGCGGCGGCTGCCAAGCACGGTCTCGCCGCGCCGCACAGGGTGGCGCGCGCCACGACCGCGGCGGCCGTGGTCCAGAATGATGCAGCCCCGGCTGATGCCGGGGAGCTCGCGACGAGGGAGGGCGCGGAGCAGATGATGACCCGCGCGGAGGCGTAATGAGTGCAGAGGATCTCGAGAAGTACGAGACCGAGATGGAGTTGTCGCTGTACAAGGAGTACCGCGACATCGTCAGCCAGTTCTCGTTCGTCGTGGAGACCGAACGTCGTTTCTACCTGGCCAACTCGGTGGACGTGCAGGTGCGCAACGCCGATGGCGAGGTGTACTTCGAGGTGCGCATGTCGGATGCGTGGGTGTGGGACATGTACCGCCCCGCGAGGTTCGTCAAGAACGTTCGTGTCATCACTTTCAAGGACGTCAACGTGGAGGAGCTGGACAAGCCGGACCTCCGCTTGCCGGAGAGCGGGCCGTTCCCGAGCTGACCCGGCCTACTAGCACACCCCACCGACAAATCCGCCGTTTCAAGATCGACAACGGCCGACTTGTCCACAGCCGCTGAGTTGTCCACAGATTCCCCTCGGCCCGGCTGCCCACCCCGCCCCACCCTGCAAGGTCGTACCCAACGACCCGCAGGGAGGCGAGGGCAGTGGTGGTGGCACGGGCACTGGTCAAGACCAGGCAACAGGAGCTGGGACGTCAGGGCGAGGACCTGGCGTGCAGGTACCTGGAGGGGCAGGGCCTGGTGGTCCTGTCGCGGAACTGGACGTGCCGCGACGGCGAGCTCGACGTCGTGGCGGTGGAGGGCGGCCGCCTGGTCGTCTGCGAGGTCAAGACGCGGTCCGGTCCCGCATGGGGCCGGCCGGACGAGGCCGTGGACGCCGACAAGCTCTCCCGCCTGCGCAGAACGGCGCTGCGCTGGCTGGCCGCGCACGGCGTCGGCTGGTGCAACGTCCGAGTCGACCTGATCTCGGTCACGTGGCCGCCTGACGGCGAAGCGCGCCTGCAGCACCTGCGGGGAGCCTGAGATGGCTCTGGCGCAGGCGTGGTCCGTCGCGCTCTACGGCGTGGACGGGCTGGCCGTCGAGATCGAGGCCGACGTGGGCGTGGGCCAGCCCCGCACCCACCTCCTCGGGCTTCCCGACGCCTCCTTGCACGAGTCGAAGGAGCGCGTGAAGGCCGCTGTCCGCAACAGCGAGGAGGAGTGGCCCAAGCAACGCATCGTCCTGGGCCTGTCGCCGGCGAACCTGCCCAAGGTCGGCAGCAGCTACGACCTGGCGATCGCCTGCGCCACGCTCGCCGCCGCGGGCTCGGTCCCACCCGATCGCCTGGCCACCACGGTCCTGCTGGGCGAGCTGGCACTGGACGGCCGCGTCCGCGGAGTCCGAGGCGTCCTCCCGTCCCTGCTGGCGGCCAGGCGCGCTGGCCTGACGACAGCGGTCGTCCCGGTGGACTCGCTGCCGGAGGCGTCCCTGGTCGACGGCGTGGAGATCCACGGCGCGCTCACCCTCTCCGAGGTCCTGGCCTGGCTGCGCGCCGAGACGACGGCACTGCGGCCACCCCCTGCCGCGGCCGACCCGCCGCCGCCCTCAGCCCCCGACCTGGCGGACGTGGTGGGCCAGCCGGAGGCGCGCTGGGCGCTGGAGGTGGCCGCGGCGGGCGCCCACCACCTGCTCCTGACGGGCCCGCCCGGCACCGGCAAGACGATGCTCGCCGAACGCCTGCCGGGCCTGCT
>JASLAV010000078.1 GCA_030146905.1 Lentzea sp.
GCCGGTGTTGATGATGATGCCGGCGCGCGCGTGGACCTGGCGGGAGAAGCGCTGGTCGACGAACGTGCGGATCGGGTTGATGTCGCGGAACAGGATGCCGTACATCGAGTCGTTCAACATCATGTCGAGCCTCTGCAGGCCCGCCAGCACGGCGATCTCCGGCATGCACAGTCCCGACGCGTAGTTGGTCAGCCGCACGTACCGGCCGACCTCCTTCGACACGTCGTCGAGCGCCGCCCGCATGATCCGGAAGTTCTCCTGCGTGGCGTACGTGCCCGCGAAGCCGTGGTGCGTGGCGCCTTCCGGGACGTAGTCGAGCAGGCTCTGCCCCGTCGAGCGGATCACCGCGATGATGTCGGCGCCCGCGCGGGCCGCGTTCTGCGCCTGGACCACGTCCTCGTCGATGTCGCCGGTCGCGACGATGAGGTAGATCCACGGACGTTGCGCGGGGTCGCCGAGCTTCTGGACCAGCTTGTCGCGCTGGGCGCGGTTGCGGTCGACCGTCTTGAGGCCCTTGGCGACCGCACTCGTCGCCGCCTTCCTGGCTGCCGTCAGGTCCTTGCCGGTGGGGATCCTGAACTGGACCTGCCCGGCCGCCGTGGCCTCCGCGAGCTCGGTCAGACCGGCGAGGTTGTTCTCGCGCAGGGCGTGGAAGGCCGGGAGCACCACGCCGTGCTCCAGACCGCACTGCTCGCGGACCGTGTCGATCACGCGGTTGACCCACGGCACGTCACCGGCGCGGTGGGTGGAGTCCGCGCCGGTGATGCCGGCCAGGCGGAGTGTGGCGCGCTCGACGGCGACCGTGGTGTGCGCCTTCGCCAGGGACACCACCGGTTCGGCCGCCCGTGCCGCGAGTTCGCGCGCGGTCGCGACGACCTTGGGGTCGAGGTCGAGCAACGCCATGAGTCACTTCCTCTCGTAGATCGTCCGGCCGTTGAGCACGGTCCGCACGCACACAGGTGCCGGACCGGTCAGGTCGGGCAGTCCGGGCACGCCCGAACGCGGATCGGTGGACCAGCGCTGCACCCGTGCGTCCGAGCCGGCCACGACGAGGTCGCCGGTCTCCCACACCGCGTACGTCGCGGGCGCGCCGGGCTGGAGCGTGCCGGTCAGGCCGTCGTCCACGCCCGCCGCACGCCAGCCGCCACGGGTGTGAGCGGTGAAGGCGGCGCGAGGTGATACCCCGAAGCCCTCGGTCTTGTGGTGCACCGCCGCGCGCACGGCGGCCCACGGGTCGATGGCGGTCACAGGGGTGTCCGAGCCGAACGCGAGCACGACGCCCGCGGCGGCGAGACGCGAAAAGGGGTTCAGCCCCACACCGCGCTCGGCTCCGAGCCGCTGGACGTACATCCCGGCCGGGCCGCCCCACTCGGCGTCGAACAACGGCTGGACGGAGGCGATCACACCCCATCCGGCGAGTTTCTCCGCCTGCTCCTTGGTGACCATCTCGACGTGCTCGAGGCGGTGGCGCGCGGAAGCCAGCGCGGGCGTGCCGAGCGTCTTCTCTGCGGCCTCGAAGCCCTCGATGATCGCGGCCATGCCGGCGTCGCCGATGACGTGGAACCCCGCCTGCAGACCGAGCTCGGTGCACTTGACCAGGTGGTCGGCGATCTGCTGACCGGTCAGGTAGAGCGCGCCCGACGTCGATGCGTCGGCGTAGGGCTCGACCAGCGCGGCCGTGCGCGAACCGATCGCGCCGTCGACGAAGTGGTCACCGGCCAGGCCCTGCACCGGGACTGAGGGCAGGTCACCGGCGCCCCAGTACGCGACCACCTCGGGGCCTTCGCCCAGTGCGAGGAGCTCGCGCAGGTCGTCCTCGCCGGAGATGTCCGGGCCCGCGCACTCGTGCACGGCCGCGATCCCCCGAGAAGCGGCGTGGTGGAGGAACGCCAGCTGCGCGGCTCGGCGTTGTTCAGCGGTGATGGCCGCCTTGGCCGTGCCCCGCACGTGGTGGTGGGCCGCGCGCGAGAGAGGACCGTCCTCCGAGAAACCGTCCGCCGCGCGCGTCTCGTCGGTGATGAGGTCAGACGAGACGAGTGCGGAGTGCACGTCGATGCGCGACAGGTACACCGTCTTGCCGCCGGCGGCCTCGTCGATCTCCGCGCGCGTCGGCGGGCGGTTCTCCTGCCAGCGCGTCTCGTCCCAGCCGTGGCCCCACACGAGCGGGCCGGGCGCGTCCCGCACCTGCTGCAGCAGAGACTCCACCGAGGACGTCCGGGTCAGGTCGAGACCCGTCAGGAGCAGGCCGGCGGACGTGGCGTGCACGTGCGCGTCGACGAACGCGGGCGCGACGAAGGCGCCGTTCAGCTCGATGACCTCGGCGCCGGGGTGCAGTGCACGGCCGACCGAGTCCTGTCCGATCCACACGACGACGCCGTCCGTGACGGCCATGGCCGTCGCATCCGGCGCGTAGATGCGGCCGCCGACCAAAAGTTGCGTACTCACGTCACGCAGTCTGCCGTTGCTCGAACAGCGCCCGCACACCCGGCCGGGTCCTGACCAGGTCCAGCGCGAACGACGCGTGACCAGGCACATATCCGTTGCCGACCAGCATCTCCACGTCGGCCGCCAGACCCTCCGCTCCCAAAGCGGCGGCACTGAACGAGGTCGCCATCGAGAAGAAGATCACGGTGCCGCCGTCCGCGGTCGCGAGGATCGCGCCGTGCTCGCACCCCGGCACGTCCACACACACGACGGTGACATCGACCTGCTTGCCCACTGCTTCGGCGACGGCGACGGGGTTGCGAGCGTCCGCGATGACGACCTCGTCCGCGAGACCCGACTCACGCACCAACGCGGCCTCACGCTCGGTCGGCACCAACGCCACGAGGCGCGACGCACCGGCCTGACGCGCGGCCGCGAGAGAGAGCGAACCCGACTTTCCACCGCCGCCGAGCACCAGCACGGACCCACCGGGATGCCTTCGCACCACACGGTCGGTCAGTGCCGGTGCACCGCACACGTCGAGCACGGACAACGCCAGCTCGTTGGACATGTCGTCCGGCAGCACGGCCGCGATGGACCGCCCGAACAGCACCGCGGTCCCCCGGCACGGCACCTGCTCGTCCTCGCCGTCCCAGTCCCGCAGGCCGTCGTCGATCCTCAACGGCGTCAGCGTGAGGCTGACCAGCGTCGCGATCCGGTCGCCGGCCTTCAGCCCGAGCGGGGATTCGGGCCCCACCTCGAGCACGGTGCCGAGCAGCATGCCGCCGGAGCCGGTGACCGGGTTCTGCATCTTGCCGCGCTCGGCGACGATGTCGAGCACCGCCTGCCGGACCGCGGCGCCGCTGCCGTGCTGCTCGGTGAGCTGCCGGAACGACGCCGCGTCCAGGTTGAGGCGCTCGACCGCGACGACGACCTCGTCGGCGGCGGGCACCGGGTCCGCGTCCAGCCGCCACGCCTGCTGCGGCAGGACGCCGCGAGGTTCGAGGACGCGGTGCAGTCCGTACGCGCTCACCTGAAAATCCTTCGGTCGACGACGTCGTCTCGAAGATATCTTCACGTGAAGCGGCGAGATCCCGCAAGCATCACTCGGGGTTCACGCGGAACCAGCGGCAGTCGTAGGGCGCGAGGTCGACCTTGGCACCGATCTTGGCGGGCTTCACCGTGCCGCCCGACGCCAGGTCCGTGAGCACCCCGTCGGCCGGAACGCGCACGGTGACGTCCTGGTCGGCGAAGTTGTGCACGGCGATCACCGAGCCACCGTCGCAGTCCGCGCGGTGGGCGAACACGGTCGGATCACCGACGTCG
>JASLAV010000105.1 GCA_030146905.1 Lentzea sp.
GTTGACGTGCGCCAGGGCGTCGACGTGCGTCGAGTGGTGATGGTGCACGTTGATCGTGAGCATGTCGGTGAACGCGACGGAAGCGGTCCCGGTGAAGGTCAGGGTCTGCGTGACCGCCGGCGGCATCGCGTGCCCGCCGGAGGCGAACGCACCTCCCAGCGGCACCGGGGCGATCGGGACGGCAAGGGAGACGACGCGCCCTGTTCTCGCCTCCGCGACGGCACGGGCACGTACGCCGTCGGTGATGAAGTTCAGCGTGCCGAGTTCGTCGTCCAAGCCCCAACGGCCCCAGTTGCTGGGTGCGGCTTCGGTGTCGGGAGCGCCCATCGGGTGCCCACCGGGAAGAGGTGACATGGATCCAGGTTAGGCTGTGCGGGTTCAAGTTTCAAATTTTGAATTCTGAACCCGAGCGGTAGGGCGAGAGGAGCGGTCGATCATGACTACGCTGGTGGTGGGGGCCTCAGGACACGTGGGTCGCGCGGTGGTGACCGGGCTGATGGCCGCCGGTGAGGCGGTGCGCGCGTCCAGTCGTGCGCCACACTCCGGTGAGTTTCCCGAGGGTGCCGAGGTCGTCCGCGCTGACTTGACCGACCCCTCTTCCTGGCCCGGTGCCCTGACCGGTGTGCGGAAGGTGTTCCTGTACGCGCACCCGGCCACCGCGACGGAATTCGCCGCGGCGGCGCGGGACGCGGGCGTGGAGCACGTGGTGCTGTTGTCCTCCAGTTCGGTGCTGCTCCCGGACGCGGCTTCCAATCCGATCGCGCAGCGGCACGCCGTGGTGGAACGTGCACTGGACGAAGCCGGGCTCGATCGCACCTTCGTGCGGCCGGGCTACTTCGCGACCAACACGCTGCGCTGGCGGTCGATCCGCACCGGACGCGTGGTGCGCACGGCGTTCCCCGACGCGACCACCTCCCCGGTGCATGAACGAGACATCGCCGGCGTAGCGGTACGGGCGCTCTTGGACGACGCGCGTCGTCGGGACGCCTGGCCGGTGCTGGGGGCAGGTCCGATCACGCAGCGGGAGCAGGTGGCGGCGATCGCCGAGGCGCTGGGTGAGCCGGTGCGGCTGGAGGAGGTGGACGTGGACACCTACCGCGCGGAACTGCTCACCGAACTGCCCGAGTTCGCGGTGGAGGGTTTGCTCGCGTCCGGGGGCGGTGTGCCTCCGCTGCCAGCCGGCCTGGCCACCGACGCGGTTCCCGAGGTGCTCGGCAGGCCGGCGTCGACCTTCGCCGAATGGGCGCGCGATCACGTGGCCGACTTCCGCTGAGCACGCACCGTCCTTTGAGGACCACTCGCCGCCGGCCCGCGTCTTCTGCGTCACCGCCGAAGGCGCCACGTCCTGAGAACCGGTCAGCTGCGCAGGCCACCCGACGCGGTGAGGCGCTCGCCGGTGACCCAGCCCGCCGCATCGGAGGCGAGGAAGACCGCCACCCGCCCGAGATCCTCGGGCCGGCCGATGCGGCCCAGCGGGGTCCGCAGGATCATGTCCGCCTCGGCGTCGCTGCCGATGAAGCCGGCGGCATGGATGCCCTCGGTCTCCACGCCACCCGGAGCCAACGTGTTGACCCTGATGCCGCGGGGACCGAGTTCGGCCGCGAGCACGCGGGTCAAGGCGTCGACGGCGCCCTTGGTCGCGGCGTACACCGACATCCCGGGAACTGCGCGAGCGCTGTCGAGCGACCCGATGTTGATGACCGTGCCGCCGTCGGCGCCGAAATGCTTGAGCGCTTCTCGAGTCGTGAGGATCGGCCCGAGAACGTTGGTGGAGAGCTGACGTTCGATTTGCTGAGCGGTGACCGCTTCCAGCGGGGCCACCTCGTAGACACCGGCGTTGTTGACGAGTACGTCGAACCTGCCGTACGCGGCGATGGTTTCGGCGAAAAGACGCTGGACGTCGGCGGCGGTGGAAACGTCAGCCCGTACCGCGATGGCGGATCCGCCGCGCGCTCGGATTTCGGTGACCACACGTTCGGCGTCCTCGGCGCTGGACGCGTAGTTGACGATGACCGATGCGCCGGCCGCGGCGAATTCCTTCGCGATGCCCGAGCCGATTCCCTTGGAGGCGCCGGTCACGAGCGCAACCCTCCCGTCGAGCACCCGTCCTGTCGTCGCCGGAGCGCGCTCGTCGTCGTTGGGTGGCATCAGACCGCCCTTGCCATCCGGCCGCCGTCCACGACGATGGTCTGGCCGGTCAGGAAACTCGCGCGGTCACTCGCGACGAAAGCAACGACCTCTGCGATCTCCTCCGGCGTGCCGAGACGGCCGAGCGGGTTGCTCTCGGCCATCGCCTGGAACGCCTCGGCACCCATGAACTCGGTGACGTTCTCGCTCGACACCGTGCCCGGCGCGACGGCGTTGACCCGGACGTTGTCAGCGCCCCACTCGGCGGCCCACGACCTGGTGTAGGACTCGATTGCGGCCTTCTGCGCGCCATAGGTGGACATGTAGGGCATGTGGCGCGCACCGGCGATGCTGCTGATGTTGATGACGGCGCCGCCGCCGCGTGCGGCCATCCCCCGGGCGAAGCCTGCCGTCAGGGCGAAGGCCGCCCGGATGTTGACGTCCCATGACTCGGTGTTCGCGTCGAGGTCCTGGTCCAGGCTCGGCCTGATGCTGTCCCGGTAGCTCGCCGCGTTGTTGACGAGGACGTCGACGTCACCGGCCTCCGTGATGAGCCTGTCGACGTCAGCGGAGTCGCTGAGGTCGGCGAGGATGAAGCGGGCTTCGCCACCCGCCGCGATGATGTCGGCGACGACGCCGTTCCCGCGCTCCTGGTGGCGTCCCGTGATCAGGACCATGGCCCCGTCGCGTGCGAACGCGTGCGCGATCGCGGCGCCGATTCCGCCTCGTGATCCCGCGCCCGTGATCAGGACGTTCTTCCTTGTTGAACTCATGGCTGTTTCTCGGCCTTTCCGATGTGGCGAATTCGTTCTGGGGAGCGGGCGATGAGGGCGTGGCGGGACCTGGTTGCCCGCCGCGAGACCTACACCTGAGCCATCCCGCCGTCGACGCAGAGCTCCGCGCCTGTCATGAAGCTGCTGTCGTCCGAGGCCAGGAACAGCGCCGCACCGGCGAGCTCTTCCGGGCGCCCGAGGCGGCCCAAGGGGACGTGCGTGGCCATCTGGGCGCGCAGCGCTGCCGGGTCCTGCCCGAAGTACTCGGCCTGCCCGTCGATGATCGCTGTGTCGAACGGCCCTGGAGTCAGCACGTTGACCCGCGGGCCTCTGTCGCCGAACTCGGCCGCCCACACGCGTGCGTAGGAGCGCACGGCTGCCTTCGCCGCGCTGTAGGTGGTCGATCCGGGGAGTCCCTTGAATCCTTGGACCGAGCCCACCAGGATGATCGAGCCGCCGGCCGGCATGAGCGGCAGCGCCGACTGGACGGTGAACATCGTGCCGCGCGCGTTGATGTCGAACGTGCGGTCGAAGTGGTCCTCGGTCACCTCGCCGAAGTCGGCCCGTTCGATCATGCCC
>JASLAV010000166.1 GCA_030146905.1 Lentzea sp.
GCCTCGTCCTGCACCTTCGCCAGCAGGATCGCCTTGCGGCGCAGCGAGGGCGCGCGGCTGATCCAGTTGCCCTCCGGCTGCATCCCGATGATCTCGGAATGGGCGTGCTGGGCGATCTGCCTGATCAGGGTCTTGCGGTAGCCGTCCGGCATCCAGTCGCGCGGCTCGATGCGAGCTTCCGCCTGCACCGTGCGCTCGAAGCGAAGCTCCAGGTCATCCGCCATGCCCTCGATGTTACACCTGAGTGCCGAATCTGCGTAGAACTGTCACAACCGCGGCGATGGCGATCCAGACGGACACGAGGAAGGTTCCGACGGGCAGCAGGCTCAGCACGGCGGTCCGGCCGGCCACGCGCACCAGTTCGGGGTTCGTCTGGTCGTACTCGACCCGCACGTTGTCGCCCTCGGAAAGCCCCGCCGGGTACAGCACTCCCTGCGACGGGATGATCACGCGCCCGTCCGGTGTGGCGTAACGCACAACCGTCCTGTTGAAAGCGACGGAGTCCACCTGCGCCACCGCCTGCCCCAGGTGCTTCTCGATGGCCACGTCGTCGCGCCAGCACGCGATGGGCAGCAGCACGCACACGAGCGTGACAACGCCTCCGACGACGAGTAATGCACGACAAACCGCTCGGCGGACGCGTACGCCGGGCGGCGGCTTGGTAATTGCGTCCTCCACCACAACTGAGAAGTCTAGAGCCGGGCGGGTGCCGCGCTTTCAGGTCGAGGTCCATACAGTCGAAGCGTGACCTCTGCACCGACATCGCGCGCACGGCAGCGAATCCGCGTCCGGTCGAGGCAGGACACCGCCGGTGACCTGCTCGGACTGCTGCCCGACCCCGAGCACGCGCTCGCCTGGGTGCGCGAGGGCTCCGGCCTGGTCGGCTGGGGCGAGGCCGCGCGGTTCGAGGTGAGCGGTCCCGACCGCTTCGCGCAGGCCGACAAGTGGTGGCAGGAGTTCGTGGCGCAGCTCGACGTCGACGACGAGCTGGGCGTGCCGGGCAGCGGCCCCGTGGCGTTCGTGTCGATGGCCTTCGCCGACTCGCCGGGCGACTCCGTGCTGATCGTGCCCGAGGTCGTCGTCGGACGCCGCAACGGCCGGCAGTGGGTCACCACGATCGGCGCCTCCGACCCCTCCCCTTTCGTCGAGCCGCTGACGCGGCCGTCGACGGTCCGGTACGCGAACGGCCAGCTGCCCGTCACGCGGTACCGCGAGGCCGTGCGGTCGGCCGTCGCGCGGATGCGGTCCGGCGAGCTGGACAAGGTGGTGCTGGCCCACGACCTGGTCGCCGTGACGGACCGGCGGCTGGACCAGCGGTTCGTGCTGCAGGGACTGGCCAGGCGCTACCCGGAGTGCTGGGCCTACGCGGTGGACGGCCTGGTCGGCGCCACGCCTGAGCTGCTGCTGCGCCGGACCGGTTCCGTCGTGGACTCGCGGGTGCTGGCGGGGACCACCTGGCCGCACGACGGCGTTTCGGACGAGGAGCTCGCCGCGGCGCTGATGTCGTCGGAGAAGAACCTCGAGGAGCACGACTACGCGATCAGGTCGCTGGCGGACACGTTGCGGCCCTTTTGCACGACGATGTCGGTGGAGGGCCCGTCGGTCCTGCGGCTGCCCAACGTGTCGCACCTGTCGAGCGACGTGATCGGGACGCTGGAGTCCCCGGTGTCGTTACTGCACCTCGGTTCGGCGGTGCACCCGACGGCCGCCGTGGGCGGGACGCCGCGCCTGGACGCCACCGCGCTGATCTCCCAGCTGGAGGGGATGGACCGCGGGCGGTACGCCGGGCCCGTCGGGTGGATCGACGGCAACGGTGACGGGGAGCTCGGGATCGCCCTGCGGTGCGCGCAGATCTCCGGGTCGACCGCCCGGTTGTTCGCCGGGTGCGGGCTGGTGGCCGACTCGGATCCGGACATCGAGGTGCAGGAGGCGCACGCGAAGATGCGGCCGATGCGCGAGGCCCTGGAAGGGCTTTAGGGCGTGTCCCGTGAGGCCGTTCGATGAGAGTCACGGTCGAGAGACCCGGAGGCGGTGCCGCCGCGGCGCCCTCATACCGGGTTGTATCAGGGCGTTGCGGCGGTGCCGTCTCCGGGGCCCTCGGCCGCGACTATCGCGGACGAGTCTCACGGGACACGCCCTAGCCCAGCACTTCGGCGATGAACGCCGCCTTGCCGCCGGTGTAGGCCTCCCGGTCGTGACCGGCCTCTTCGGCCAGCCCGTGTTTCAGAGCTTCGTACCGGCGCGCGAGTGCCTCGTCGTTCCTCAGGGCGTCGCGGAAGCGGATCTGGGCGGTCCACCTCGGGTGACCGGCCTGGATCACGTGCAGGTGCGCTTCCCGATGTCGTCCTGCCGGGTCCGGTTTGACGTGGAAGCGGCGCCACGGTCGGTTGTCCAGGTGCGGCGGTACGTACGCCCAGCCGTGCTCGACGAGGGCTGCATGCTCGACGACGGTGTCCAGGTCGGTCACCGAGGCCATCAGGTCGACGACCGGCTTGGCGGCGAGGCCGGGGACCGCGGTCGACCCGACGTGTTCGACGCCGTCGACCAGCCAGGGTGCGAGAAGTCTCCGCAGGTCCTCGCACTCCGTCTTCGCCCGTACCGCCCACCGCGGGTCGTGGGGACGGACCTCGGCCCGCTCGTACGCCCACGCGGGCACGTCCTCAGTCATCGACCCACCCGTCATCAGGCCCGTGCACGCGCTGACGCAGGGGTACCCCCGAGCTGGGAACCCCTGCGTCACAACGTACTCAGCCGGTCTGACAGCCGCGGACTACTTGTGCGCGTCCAGCAGCTCGTGCGTCAGCTGGATCTTGGCGCGCGACTTCGGCTCGGCCTTCACCGTCACGGACCTGGCCGCCACGTCCGCGGAACGGCCGGGCGCCTCCGCCGGCTTGCCCTTCGTGAACAGCCACGTCTGGAACAGCTGGTCGAGCTGCTGGCCCGACACCCGTTCCGACAGCGCGATGAACTCCTCGACCGTGGCGTCGGAGTACTTCTTCTCCGCCACCCAGGTCCGCAGGATCTCGAAGAACTTCTCGTCGCCCACGGCCACGCGCAGCGCGTGGACGGTCAGCGCGCCGCGGTCGTAGACGGCGCCGTTGAACACGTTGCCGGCACCGGGGTCGCCTGGCAGGACGTCCCAGAACGGGTCGTCCGCCGGGTACAGGTCGTAGACGAAGTCCGCGTTCTCCTGGGCGGTGCCCTCACCGATGTGCTCCGACCAGAGGAACTCCACGTAGGACGCGAAGCCCTCGTTCAGCCAGATGTCGCGCCAGTGGTGCACCGACACCGAGTCGCCGAACCACTGGTGCCCCAGCTCGTGCGCCACCACGTAGGTGTTGGCGCCGCGGCGGAAGAACGCCGTGTCGTAGGTCGGGCGGGTCTGGTTCTCCAGCGCGTAGCCGAGGTCGGGGGTGACGACGCCGCCCTGCGCCTCGAACGGGTACGGGCCGAGGTTCTCCGCGAGGAACTCGTTGATCTCCGGCGTGCGCTCGATGCTGGCCTTGGCGGCGTCGGCGTTCTCGCCGAGGCGCTCGGAGTAGGCGTTGAACGACGGCTGGCCCGACGGCGTGGTCGACTGGCGGACCTCGAACTGGCCGATGGTCAGGAACGTCAGGTACGTCGCCTGCGGCTTGGTGCTGCGCCAGTTCCAGCGGGTGTAGACGTTGATCTGGCGGGTGGTGCCGAGGAAGGTGCCGTTCGAGATCGCCTCGACGCCGTTCGGGACGGCGACGTTGACGTCGAAGGTGGCCTTGTCGGTCGGGTGGTCGTTGGAGGGGTACCACCACGCGGAGATCTCCGGCT
>JASLAV010000221.1 GCA_030146905.1 Lentzea sp.
ACGTCCGCCGCGCCGGGAGGACCGGTCACCGTGAAGGACTGTGCCGGCAAGGACGTCGCGTTCGACAGGACGCCGCAGCGGGTGGTCACCCTGGACGGCTACGCCGCGCAGACACTGGTCAGGCTCGGGGTCGCCGACAGGATCGTGGGCACCGGGTTCCCCGCGCCGTTCACCGCGGACACCGCTCCGCACGCGGAGCGGCTGGCGAAGATCCCCGTGCTCGCCGAGCGCGTGCCGGTCACCGAGGTGGTCGCCGCGCAGCAGCCCGACCTGGTGCTGACGAGCTTCGAGTCGTTCGGTGGCCCGCCCGGCAGCCCGAAGGACGCCGACCTGGCCACGATGAACGTCAAGGGACTCACCTCGTGCCTGCGCGGCGGCGCGGCGAAGGGCATCGCGCTGACCGACCTCGGCCCGACTTATGACTACGTGCGCAAGCTCGGCACCGTTTTCGGTGTCTCGAACCGCGCGGAGCAGCTCGTCTCGGAACTGGAAGGGCGCGCGAAGGCGATCGCCGCCAAGGCCTCGTCCGGTGACCGGCCGAGGGTGCTCGTGCTGCAGGACAACCCCGTGGCGGGGCAACCGCTGCAGACCTCGGGTTCCGGCACCATCGCGCACGCCCTGATCACCATGGCCGGTGGGCGGAGCGTCTTCTCCGACGTCTCGTCGATGCACGCGGAGATCTCGCCGGAGGAGGTCGTCCAGCGCGACCCGCAGGTCGTGTGGGTCATCACCGACTACACGTTCGCCAAGGTGAAGGGCGAGGAGCTGGTGGCGGCGGTCAAGAGCAACCCGCTGCTGGCGAACACGACGGCCGGCAGGCAGGGCAGGATCGTCTCGACGTCGCAGTACCTGGTGTCGTTCCCCAGCCCGCTCAACCTCGACGGCTTGGAGCAGCTCGCCGGCTCCCTGCACGCGGGCTGACATGACCACCACCGTCGACGAGCGGCCCGCACCACCGGCCGCCAGGACCTCGCGTCCGCGGATGGGCATCCCGTCCTACCCGGTCCTGCTCGCGGTCCTGGCCGCCGCACTCGCCGGATCGACGCTGCTGGCCACCGGCGTGGGGCCGGTCAGCGTGCCGGCCGGCGAGGTCGCCCGCATCCTGCTGCACCACCTCGGCGGCGGGGGAGACACCGGTGCCGCCGCCGACCTCATCGTGTGGCGGATCCGCTTCCCGCGCGTGCTGCTCGGTGCCGTCGTGGGCGCCGGTCTCGCCCTCGCCGGTGCCGTCGTGCAGGGCGTCGTGCGCAACCCGGTCGCCGACCCCTACCTGCTCGGCCTGTCCCACGGCGCCTCGGTGGGGGCGGTGCTGGTCCTCACGACCGGTGCGGCGACGCTCGGCGCGCTGACCCTGCCGGCGGCGGCGTTCGCGGGTGCCACCGCGGCGGTGGCGGTGGTGCTCGCGATGGCCAGGCACCGCGGCCGGTTGCTGCCGATGCGGCTGATCCTCGTCGGCGTCGCGTTCGGCCACCTCTTCGCGGGGGCGACGTCGTTCGTGCTCGCCCGCACCGACTCCTCCGCCGCCCAGCAGCAGATCATCTTCTGGCTGCTCGGCGGGTTGTCCGGTGCGCGGTGGGCGACCCTGCCCGTCACGGCGACCGTGGTCGTCGGCGGAACCGTGCTGCTGCTGGTGCGGGCACGGAGGCTGAACGCGCTCGTCCTCGGTGAGGAGGCCAGCGCCGCGCTCGGGCTGAACGCGAGCAGGCTGCGCTGGTACCTGCTGGTCCTCGCCACCCTGCTGACGGGCACGGTCGTCGCGGTGTCGGGTGGCATCGGGTTCGTCGGTCTGATCATCCCGCACCTGGCCCGCATGCTGGTCGGCTCCGACCACCGGCGGATGCTGCCGGTCACCGTGCTGCTGGGCGCGTTGTTCCTGCTGTGGGCCGACGTGGCGGCCAGGATCGTGGTCGCACCGGCCGAGCTGCCCATCGGCATCCTCACCGCGTTCCTCGGCGTGCCGTTCTTCCTCCTCGTCATGCGCGCACGTGGTCTGGCCGTTCAGGAGAACGCATGAGACTCGACATCGACGCCGTCTCGGTCCTGCTGGGAGGGCGGCACGCCCTCGACGACGTCAGCCTCACCGTCCACTCCGGACAGTTCGTCGCACTCGTCGGGCCCAACGGCAGCGGCAAGTCCACGTTGCTGCGCACCGTCTACCGGGCGCGGCGCCCCGATTCCGGCACCGTCCGCCTCGACGGCCGCGACCTGTGGACGGTGCCCGCGGCCGAGACCGCCCGGCACATCGGCGTGCTCATGCAGGAGCAGCACACCGGCTTCGAGTTCACCGTCGCGGAGACCGTCGCTCTCGGGCGCACCCCTCACCTCGGCCTGTTCGACCGGCTCACCCGCGCCGACCACGCGGCGATCGGCGACGCCCTCGACCGCACCGGGCTGACCGGGTTCGCCGGGCGCCGCGTCGGTGACCTGTCCGGCGGCGAACGCCAGCGGGTGCTGCTGGCCCGCGCACTCGCCCAGCAGCCTCGGCTGCTGGTGCTCGACGAGCCCACCAACCACCTCGATCCGCGCCACCAGCTCGACCTCCTCGAACTCGTCCGCGACCTGGGCGTCACCGTGCTCGCCGCCCTGCACAGCCTCGACCTCGCCGCCACGTACGCCGACACCACCGCCGTGCTCCAGGACGGACGGCTGGTCGCGCACGGCCGTCCGGCGGACGTGCTCACCCCGGAGACGATCGGCGCGGTGTTCGACGTGGACGCCACCGTGCACCACGACGACGGGTCCGCCAGGTTCGTCCTGCGGCCGCGCTGCGTCTGCCCTGACGAGCCGTGCCGCTGGAGCTGCCGCACCCGGCCGGCCGCTGTCGGAGCCGATACCGGCTGACCCGCACGTCGTCGCCGTGCTCGCCGTCGCCGGTGCCGGCTACCACCGGATCGAGGCCCCGCACGGCCTGGACGAGGCGGAGGAAGCCGGCACCATCGTCGTATCGGGGATGGCGCACACCCGGCAGACCCCGCCGAGGTCATCGGCCTGCTCCGGCGTGCTGCCACCCGCGACGCCCGCACCGTGTCGATCAGCACCGGTGCGATCGCCCTCGCCGAGGCGGGCCTGCAGTCCGGTCGCCGTGCCACCACCCACTGGGCGGTGCCGGCCGAGCTCGCCCGGCGCTC
>JASLAV010000223.1 GCA_030146905.1 Lentzea sp.
AGCTTCGTGGACGCCTGGAACTGGACCGCCTACGGGCCCAACGCCACCCAGGGCGCCAGCTTCTTCTCCCAGGTCGAGGGCTTCGCCGACGTCCACCCGGCCGACCCCGACGGCGCCGACGGGCCGCAGGAGCCGCCGGCCCCGACCGCCGAGAAGATGTCCGGTCTCGAAGTCGTGGACGAGCACACGTTCACCATCACGCTGTCCGAGCCGTTCGCGGTGTTCCCGGTGACCGTCGGCTACGAGGTGTTCGCTCCGCTCCCCGAGGCCTTCTTCGAGGACCGGGCGGCGTTCGAGGCGAACCCGATCGGCAACGGCCCGTTCAAGTACGTCTCCCGCACGGTCGGCACCGACATCGAGCTGACCCGCTACGACGACTACAAGGGCGCCGACAAGCCGAAGTTCAAGGACCTGACGCTGAAGGTCTACCAGAGCCGTGAGTCGGCCTACGCCGACCTCGTGTCGAACAACCTGGACTTCATGGAGGAACTGCCGCCCAACGCGCTGGCGGGCAAGCAGTACGAGACCGACCTGGGCGACCGGGTGGTGCAGCGGGAGACGCTGAACAACCAGACCATCGCGTTCCCGTTCTACACCGAGCCCTACGACAACGCGGACCTGCGCCGCGCGATCTCCATGGCGATCAACCGCGAGGAGATCACCGCGCGGATCTTCGAGGGCACGCGCAAGCCCGCGACCGGCTGGGTGCACCCGCTGATGAAGGGCTACCAGCCCGACCAGTGCGGCGAGTACTGCACGTTCAACCCCGAGAAGGCCAAGGAGGCGCTCGCCAGGTCCGGCTACACCGGGGAGATCGTGCTGCTGTCCAACACCGACGGCGGGCACCAGGAGTGGGCCGAAGCCGTCGTCAACAGCATCAAGAACACCCTCGGCGTCGAGGTGCGGTTCGTGCCGTCGACCAGCTTCGGCGAGTTCCGGCAGAAGGTGAACGCGCACGAGATGACCGGCATGTACCGGTCGGGCTGGATCGCCGACTACCCGTCGATCGAGAACTGGCTGACGCCGCTGTTCCGCACGGGCGCGTCCTCCAACGACGGGCTGTACTCCAACCCGGCGTTCGACGCGAAGCTCGCCGAGGCCGACAAGGCGACCAGCGAGGAAGCGGCGATCGAGCTGTACCTCGAGGCCGAGCGGATGCTGGCGGACGACCTGCCGTCCATCCCGCTGTGGACGCAGAACACCATCGCGGGCCGGTCCGACCGCCTCGAGGTGGCGAACCTCGACCCGTTCCGCACGCTCGACCTCTACTCGGTGGAAGTGGCCTGACCACACCCGCCAGCCAGCCGAGGGGAGCGCGGAATTGGGCCGGTACGTGCTGCGCAGGTTGCTCCAGGTGGTGCCGGTGTTCATCGGCACCACCTTCCTGATCCACGCGTTGGTGTGGGCGGTCCCGGGCGACCCGTTCGAGGGCAAGTGCGGCGAGCGCGACTGCCCCGCCTCCTACGTGTCGATGATGCGGGAGCGGTTCAACCTGGACGACCCGCTGCTGCTCCAGTACTGGAAGTACCTGGTCAACCTGGTCCAGGGCGACTTCGGCGTCACGTCCTCCGGCGTCCAGGTGGTCGACCGGATCGCGGCGACGTTCCCGGTGACGTTGAAGCTCGCCCTGGTCGCGCTGCTGGTCGAGGCCGTCATCGGCGTCACCGCCGGTGTGGTGTCGGGGCTGCGCGACCGCGGGTTCCTGGACAGCCTGGTGCTGGTCTCGACGCTGTTCCTGATCTCCATCCCGGTGTTCGTCACCGGGTACGTCGTGCAGCTCGTGTTCGGGCTGCAGCTCGGCTGGATCTCGCCCACGGTCACCACGCCGACGTTCGGGAACCTGATCGTCCCCGGCTTCGTGCTGGCCAGCCTGTCCATGGCCTACGTCGCCCGCCTGTCCCGCGCGAGCATCGCGGAGAACCGCCGGGCGGACTACGTGCGCACGGCGCTGGCCAAGGGGCTGCCGACGCGCCGGATCGTCGGCGTGCACCTGCTGCGGAACTCGCTGATCCCGGTGATCACGTTCCTCGGCACGGACCTCGGCGCGTTCCTGGGCGGCGCGATCGTCACCGAGGGGATCTTCAACGTGCCCGGCGTCGGCGGTCTGGTGTTCCGGTCGATCCTGACCAAGGACGGCGCGATGGTGACCGGCGTGGTGACCGTGCTGGTGCTGGTGTACCTGCTCATGACGTTGCTGGTGGACCTGCTGTACGCGGTCTTGGACCCGAGGATCCGCTATGACTGACCAGATGGCCTCGCTGGTGCCCGAACGGCCGCGCGGCCTGTTCGGCGACGCCTGGCACTCGTTGCGCCGGCGGCCGTTGTTCTGGGTCTCCGCGTCGTTGATCCTGCTCGTGCTGCTGATGGCGGCGTTCCCCGGCCTGTTCGCCTCCGGCGACCCGAACGCGGCGGACCTGTCGCGGTCACGCGGCGCGCCCTCGGCCGCGGCCTGGTTCGGGTACGACAACCAGGGCTACGACATCTACACGCGGGTCGTGCACGGCGCGCGGGCGTCGATCGTGGTCGGGTTGCTGGCCACGGCGGGCGTCGTCCTGGTCGGCGCGAGCGTCGGGATGCTGGCCGGGTTCTACGGCGGGTGGCTGGACGCGGTGGTGTCGCGGATCGCGGACGTGTTCGTCGGCGTGCCGTTCGTGCTGGGCGCGATCGTCATCCTGACCACGTTGAACGCGGGCGGTGACGCGGGGCCGGTGCGGATCGTGGCGCAGGTGGTGCTGTCGATCTCGGTGCTGTCGTGGCCGGTGGCGATGCGGATCATGCGGTCCACCGCCATCGCGGCCAAGCAGCAGGACTACGTGAAGGCGGCACGGGCGCTCGGCGCGTCGTCGGCGCGGATCATCGGCAAGCACATGCTGCCCAACACCGTCGCGCCCGTGCTCGTCTACTCGACGATCGCGCTGGGCGCGTTCATCGGGGCCGAGGCGACCCTGTCCTACCTCGGGATCGGGCTGCGGCAGCCGGTCGTGTCGTGGGGCGTGATGATCAACAGCGCCAAGGACTACCTGCGCGTCGCGCCGCACGCGCTGCTGTTCCCGGCCGGTTTCCTGACCGCGACCGTGCTGGCGTTCGTGATGCTGGGCGACGCGGTGCGCGAAGCCCTCGACCCGAAGCTGCGGTAGGAGGGGCGTTCATGCTGCTGGAGGTCGAGGACCTGCACGTCGAGTTCCGGACGCGGGACGGGGTGGCGCGCGTGCTGAACGGCGTGAGCTACCACGTGTCGGCGGGCGAGACGCTGGCCGTGCTGGGCGAGTCCGGGTCGGGCAAGAGCGTGACCGCGCAGACGATCATGGGCATCCTGGACACGCCGCCGGCGTTCG
>JASLAV010000265.1 GCA_030146905.1 Lentzea sp.
ACCAGCGCCCCAAGTCGCACACCGGCCACGCCACCCCGAACCGCGCAGGCCGACGACGTGACGCTCCAACGGCACCACCCCGACACGCCACATCGGTGGCCACGCCGACAACCAGCGCCCCAAGTCGCACACCGGCCACACCACCTCACACCGCGCGAACCGACAGCGTGACGCCCCGGCCAGCACAGGGCGCCCGTGACGCGGTGGTAGCGCTGGCCCGCACCCGCGACACGCCGCACCGGTGGGCCGCCGACAACCTGCACCTCAAGCCGCACAACGGCCATGCCACCTCGTACCGCGAGCCGACGGCGTTACGCTCCAGCGGCACCGGACACCGGCAACGCAGTGCTGGCGCGCCCCCTGCACCCACACGCCGCACCGACAGGCCCGCCGACAACCAGCGCCCGAAGCCGCACACCAGCCACCCCACCCCGGCACCGCGCGAGCCGACAGCGCGACGCTCAGCCGAGCCGGAAGTCCGCCACCCGGATCGGCGAAGGCGTGGTCCCGCTGGAAACCTGCTGGTACTGCACCGACAGCACCCCGTGCGACACCACGCGCGAGACGTCCACGTTGACCTCCCCGAACGCCGCCAGCGACGGCCGGTCGAACAACGTGGTCCAGTCCGCCCACCCGCTGGCCCTGCTCGCCGCCACGATCTTGCCGCGCGGCATGACCAGGTAGGCGTTGTCGTCGCGGTCGAACACGAGCTTGGTGCGCTGCGTGTGGTTCGGCGGGATCGGCACCTCCCTCTTGGTCCACCGCCCGTCCGCGCTGCGGGAGACGTGGAACGTCCTGCCGTACTGGGCCCGCTGCCGGGCGTAGTCCGACACGCACTGGGTGAACCTGCCCGGCACGTAGCTGATCACCACGTGCGGCCTGCCCGCGGCGTCGACCGCCTGGCTCTCCTGGTTCATCAGGCCGTGGTTCGGGTCGAGCGGGTCTGCCACCAGGCCCGGCGAGGCGATGCCGACGGGCGTGCCGCCGGTCGTGCCCACGACGGTGCCCGAGCCGTTGCGCCAGGTGCGGCCGCGGTCGTCGCTGTAGACGTAGCCGGTGTCGTGGTTGGTCAGGCCGCCCGCGTTGCACAGCACGCCCGCATTGCCCTCGCGCCAGGTGAAGGCCGCGTGCAACCGTCCACCCCGGTCGTAGGTCAGGCCGTGCAGGTACATGTTCCTGGTGGTCGACACGACGCCGTTCGGGCCGGTGTACGAGCCGGTGGCGGACGACCAGCCGCCCAGCTTGCTCCACGTGCCGCCGGAGTACTCGGCGAGCTCGTTGACGCCGTTGCCGGAGCCGCCGGTGCGGTAGCTGAACTGCAGCCGGCCCTCCGGTGTCACCACGAACTGCGGGTACGTCATCGCCCCGAGCTCGACCGGGCCCAGTGTCCTGCTCACCGGACCGAACGCGGCGGCGTCCCACCGCGCCGACACCGCGAGACCGGGCTCCGAGCGCAGGTAGAACAGGCGTGTGTTGTGGGTGTCGAGCGCGACGTGGATCGTGTTGTCCTGCGGGGAGATCCCCAGCGAGATCACGTTGTGCGAGTCGTCGGTGCTCAGCCGGTGCGGCAGCACGACGTTCTCCCACCGCGTGCCGCCCACGGTCCGCCGCGCGATCACGGCCTCGCGGGTCGCGGTGTACCAGGCGGCGTACTGACGTCCCTGGTAGGTCAGGATCGCGTCCTGCTGGAACGAGTTGTTGTTCACCACCCCGTCGTAGGAGACGAAGTACAGGGCCGACGCGTCGAGCAGCGTGTCGGACACCAGGCTCACCCGCGGTTCGGCCTGCGCGGTTCCCGGCAGGCAGAACAGGAGTGCGATCACCGTCAGCAGGATCCTGGCCATCAGCGCGCCGGCCTCCCGTCGCCCGGGTCGTGCGTGTCGAGGCGGCCGCACATGCCGAGCCGTTGCGGTCCACCGGCGGGCAGCGCGTGGACGTCTGCCTCCGCCAGGTGCCCGAGGTCGCCGTCGCGCAGCCGGTCGAGGTGTTCCCCGGTCAGCTCGGCGGACGCGAGCGCGCCGGAACGCCAGCGCTTCTCCCAGTCGTCCAGCAGGTCCCGCTTCAACGCGAGCGCGGCGGCGTAGAACTCGTCCAGCGCCGCACCGCCGCTCTGCCGCAGCTCCAGGAACCCCGTCAGGGCGAGGTCACGGCGACGCCGGGCCGCCTCCTCGTCACCGGCCGCGGAGGCCTCCGCGTACCGCGAAGCGGAGGCGAGCACCTCCGCAGGGAACGTGAACACCGCGTCGCCGGCCTCCGGCAGGCCGCTGTTCTGCATCACGACGATGATCCGCAGGTCGCCGTCGTTCACGAGGCGGTGGATCGTGCCCGGTGTGAACCACACGACCGTGCCCTCGCTCAACGGCGTCGAAGCGAACCCGCGGTGGGTCAGGGTCTGCACGCTGCCGGTGCCGCCGACCACGTAGTAGCACTCCGAGCACGTGAGGTGCACGTGCGGCGAGCCACCGCACAGCCCGTCCACCGTCGGCCAGTCGTACACCCGCAGGCCGGAGAGGCCGATCCCGCCGGGGAAGGACGTCACCACGGGTGCTCCTCCACATAGGACTCCAGGCGGTCACGGTCCCACGCGCCGGAGGCCACGACGACCCGGTAGCGCAACCGCAGCGCATCGCCGGGATCCAGCGACACCGTGTCGTGGAAGGCGAACGACGGGTTGACCGCCGCGAACGGCCCGCTGCGCACGAACCAGTGGGTGTTCTTGTTGTCCGGGTGGTCCAGGAACAGCAACGTCGACGACCGGTCCACCTCGTCGTGGTGACCGACGAACGCGAGCCACGGCCCTGTCCCGCCCATCATGTCCTCGCCCGCTCCCCCGTCGGCCGCGATGACCTCGCCGCCGGTGAACGACCGCGGGCCGCGCCAGAAGAACCCGGTGTACCCGGCCAGCTCACGGCCGTTGGTCGTCGGGCTGCCGAACACCAGCGGCGTGGAGCGCGCGTTCGTCAGCGCGGTGGCGAACTCCAGCGTCCACGAGTCCTCCATGACGTCGCGCACGGCGAACGACCGGGCCTCCTGGACCCAGTTCTCCCCCGCCTCGGTGAACCACGACAACCGTTCGGCGAAACCCTCCGCGGAGACCTCGAAGGAGTCGTGCCGCATGCTGCCGACGTTGGGCAGCACCACGTACCCCTGGTCGCGGACGTACGTGACACCGCCCCAGAAGTTCTCGCCCGACACGTCGGTCGCGGTCATCTGCAGGCCCTTGTGCCAGCGGTGGTCGTGCGGCCGGAACGCCGTCACCACGTCACCGGCGAGCGTCCGCACGGGGTGCAGGTACGGTTTCGGCCCCTCGAACGCGGGTGTCGACGGCCGGTGCACGTACTCGAAGAGCTCGACGTCGCCCACGGACATGGCGAGCACCGAGTCGTCCTGCCGCGAGATCACCGGGCGTTCGCCCATGGAGCACCGATTCCTTCCATCGTCGCGTAGAACGGGCTGTCCGGGCCGATCTGGCCGGCCTTCACCACGGTGCCGGTGAACGCGGAGGCGTAGAGCGCCGCGATGAACTCCATGGTGGTCCTGGTGTCCTCGAGGGTCACCGGTGGTTTCTCGCCGCCGTCCAGCGCGTCCAGGAACGCCGCCACCTGGCAGCGGTGGCCGCTGACGATCCCGGACGACTGCTCCTGGCGCCACCGCGCGACCACGTCCTCGTGACCGGGCGCGGGAGTGACCGTCCAATGCGCGTCGGTGTAGCCGTAGAGGTGCTCGACCTCGACGGTGGCGTTCTCGAAGTCGAACCTCAGCTCCGAGGTCTCCCTCGGCGACAGCAGGGAGTTCACCACCGAGGCCACCGTGCCGTCGGCGAACGTCACCAGCGCCATCGAGACGTCCTCGGTCTGCACGTCCCGCGCCTGCCTGGCCGCGACCGCCCTGATCTCCTGCCACGGCCCCAGCACCGACAGCAGCAGGTCGAACTGGTGGATGCCGTGGCCCATCGTGGGACCGCCGCCCTCGCTCTCCCACGTGCCGCGCCACGGCATCTCGAAGTACGAGTCGCCGCGGTACCAGAGGGTGTCGCACTTCGCCACGAACGACCGGCCGAGCACCCCTTCCGAGACGAGGCTCCGCAACCGGACCGCGGCCGGGCCGAAGCGGTGCTGGAACACCGTCGCGACCGAGGCCTGCGAACCGCGTTCGGCGGCGATCAGCGCGTCGACCTCGCCCAACGACAACGCGGGCGGCTTCTCCACCAGCACGTGCACGCCGGCTGCCAGGCACTCCAGGGCGAGCGGCACGTGGTGACGCGGTGGAGTGCACACGTGCACCACGTCCAGCTCCTCCGCGTCGAGCATCGCCGTGAGACCGGGATACGTTCGCGGCACGCCCTGGTCCCCGGCGAACGCGGCAGCTCGGCCGGCGTCCACGTCCGCCACCGCGACGAGCTCGATCCGGTCTCCCGCGGCCCGCAGCGCCTCGGCGTGGGCGGAGGCGATCGCGCCGGTGCCGACGATGGCGGCCCGCCTCACTTCGCCGCGTCCACTTCGGACTGCACTTCCTTGATGAACGACGCCGCCGCCTGGTCGGGTGTGCTCCTGCCGAACAGCACGTCCTCGGTGTGCCGCTTGAGGATCGTGTCGAGGGTGCTGGCGCCGTTGGGCGTGACGCGCGGCGCGTCGCTGACGGGCACGCTGTCGAGGTACTCCTTGGCGGCCTTGTCGGTCTCCTTGAGCTGGCCCGCGATCACCTCGCGGATCTTCTGGTTGGCGGGCACGCCTCGCTCGGTGAGGAGGACCTTGGCCGCTTCCTCGTCGTTCGCGAGGAAGCTCACGAACGCCGTGGCCTCCGCCGGGTACTTCGACCGCGCGGACACCGACCAGAACATCGACGACTTGTAGTACGCGCCGGGTCCCGTGCCCTGGGTCTCGCCCGGCAGCCGCAGCAGCTTCAGCTTGGCGCCGCTCGCGGCGGTGAGCGCGGTCAGCTGGGTGTTCCACCACAGGCCGAACGCCGCCGTGCCGGTCGCGGTGGCGGACTGGTTCAGTCCTGCCGAGGCCTTCTCGATGGTGACCGACGGCGGTGGCGAGGCCCCGGACTTCGACAGGTCCAGGATGTACTGCCAGTAGTCGCGTGCGATCTCCTGCGGCAGCACCATCTTGGCGTCGGCGTCGAACATCGCCTTGCCCTGCTGCCGTCCCCGGATGCTCAGACCGGCCGCGTCGTTGATGCCGGGTGACTGCACGCCGAACGCCGTGCCGCCACTGGCCTTGGACACCTGCTCGCCGATGGACTTCAGATCCTCCCACGACCACTTCGTGTCGTCGGGGACGGGAATGTTGTACTTCGCCAGCAGGTCGAGGTTGGCGATGATCGAGTACATGCCCAGGCCCACCGGCAGCCCGTAGCGCTTGCCGGCGATCGTGCCGGTGGAGAGGGCCTTCTGGTCGAAGTTGCTGGTGTCGAGGTGCTTCCCGGCCTCGTTGAGGTCGAGCAGCGCGCCGCGCTCGGC